>DAOLDI010000144.1:0-5878 GCA_035327445.1 Cyclobacteriaceae bacterium
CTTAGAAGAGATAGAACTAATGAAGCCTAACCAGGTGCTTATTTCTGCGGTTCAGTTAGGCAGTTGCAGAATAGAGTACATGCAGGCCATCACCAAGAAAAAAATTATCGCTCTTGCTTTTGAGTTCATTGAAGATAAGGTTGGCGGTATGCCGATCATCAGGGCAATGAGTGAAATTGCCGGAAGTTCAGCCATGTTGGTAGCAGCAGAACTTTTAAGCACCACAAGTGGAGGCAGAGGTGTTGTGCTTGGAGGCATTACCGGTGTACCACCTGCAAAGGTGGTGATCATTGGCGCAGGCACTGTTGCTGAATTTGCAGCGCGCGCTGCCATTGGTTTGGGCGCAGAAGTTCAGATTTATGATAATCATATTTATAAGTTAAGGCGCATCAAACATATTTTGGGGCACCAGGTGTACACCTCAACTATAGATACAGTTACCCTTAGCCATAGTCTGAAATCTGCAGATGTTGTACTGGGGGCCTTAAGAACAGAGAAGGGCAGAGTAAAATATGTAATTACAGAAGAGATGGTTAGCGCCATGAAAAAAAACTCAGTAATTGTTGATTTAAGCATTGACCAGGGTGGCTGTGTGGAGACTTCTGAGTTAACTTCCTTAAGTAAACCTACATTTAAGAAGCACGGTGTAATACATTATTGTGTACCAAATATTGCATCGCGGGTCGCCCATACCGCAACAAACGCTTTGAGTAATATTTTTACACCTACCATTCTGCGTGCTGCAGAAGAAGGAGGCATTGAAGAAATGATTTTCTCGCATCAATGGTTTATGAAAGGTGTGTATGCCTATAAGGGCAGTTTAACAAACGAAGCAGTTGCAAGACGCTTCGGTATGAAGTTTAAGAATATTGAATTACTATTAGCAGCTAGATTTTAATTTAACCTTAAGAGATGAAAAAGTTATTTCTATTATTAAGTGTGAGTTTGATTGTTCAGGAACTTGTTGCACAAACTCAATTAGTGCCTCCGGTAATACGGGCAACCAATTTTGCCGAAAGATTGAATTATAATTTTTCGCCCATGCAAACCAGTGTGCTGGGTATGCCTATGCGCTCAGCAGAGTTGGTTGGCGATTCATACCTCTATCCAGATTGGCGCCCTGCTGTAATTATGATGTATGATGATGATAAAACCCTCAATAACTACCTGGTGCGTTACGACCTGAATTCAGATGAGTTTGAATTTAATTTTGGGAAAGAAATAAGGGTGCTAAAAGGAAACAGGGTAAAAAGTTTTGCCCTGGTAGATTCTATCAGCATGTATACTACTTACTTTATGAATGGTAAAGATTTTGTAAATAAAAACGATGTGCCTTTTGATGGATTTCTTCAGGTGCTGTCTGATGGTACCTTACCCTTATTGAAACGTTACGAAGTATTTATCAGGCAACCCGATTTCAATATGGCATTGAATGTTGGTAGCATTGATTACAAAGTAATTAAGAAAGAGCACCGCTACTATATGAAAGAGGGTAAGCTGCATAACTTACCAAAAGGAAAGTCAGCTATTCTTAACCTGATGAGTGATGAAAAGGAATCTGTAAATAAATTCGTGAAAGTGAATCAATTAAAATTCACAGAAGATCATCACCTGGCCTTACTCTTTGATCATTACAATAATCTCAAGAAAAAATAAGCCTAAAGCGCTGTAAGACTTTCTTGCAGCGCTTTAATTTTTGCTTCGGCATCAGCCTGCTTTTTGCGTTCATTCTCAACTACCTGTGCAGGTGCGCTGCTAACAAATTTTTCATTGCTTAGCTTTTTATTAACTGAAATCAGAAAGCCTTTCAGGTATTTTAACTCTTCATTAATTTTCTTTTGCTCTTCTTCTTTGTTAAGCTCAATTTTTAAGGGAACAAAACATTCTGCACTGCCAATAATAAAACTGGATGATGAATCAACTTTTTTATCAACAAAATCAAGGCTTTGCAGGTTAGCCAATTTTTGAATTACTGTGTTAAAAGCGTTGGCTTGCGTATCTCCTTTAATGAAAAGATCTAATTTTTCTTTAGGTGAAATGCCTTTCTGATTTCTGATGTTTCTTATTTGTGCAATTAATTCAAAGGCAATTCTGGCTTGTTGAATAATGGCCGCATCTGCAGCATTGGCTTTAGGCCAAGATGCCACAATTATGCAATCTTTTTCAGTTCTTTCCTGTAATGCATGCCACAGCTCTTCAGTAATAAAGGGCATGAAAGGGTGCAGCACTTTTAATTGTTTTTCAAAGAACTCAATTGTTTTTGCAAACGTGTTTGCATCAATTGGCTTACCATACTCAGGCTTTACAATTTCCAGGTACCAGGAACAGAAGTCATCCCAAATTAATTTGTAAACGCTTAGCAAAGCTTCAGACATTCTGAATTTGCTGAATTGATCTTCTAATGAGCTAAGGGCTTCATTCATCCTTGCCTCAAACCATTGTATAGCTACCTGATTGGCTTCTGGTGTTGGGATATCACTTGCTTCCCAACCTTTAACCAACCTGAATGCGTTCCAGATTTTATTGGCAAAATTTCTTCCTTGCTCTACTAACTTCTCATCATACAATAAATCATTACCGGCAGGGGAACTGAAAAGCATACCGGTGCGCACGGCATCTGCTCCGTGATTGCTGATAAGTTCAAGCGGATCTGGTGAATTGCCTAAGGACTTAGACATTTTGCGGCCTAACTTATCGCGTACAATGCCGGTTAGGTAAACATCTTTGAATGGTGCTTTGTCCATGTATTCATATCCGGCAATAATCATACGGGCTACCCAGAAGAATAAAATTTCAGGCGCTGTTACCAAAACCTGCGTTGGGTAGAAGTAATTTAATTCTGCATTCAGTTCTGTTTTGATTTTGCCCGATGCTTTATCAAAATACTTTTCATCAAAACCTTTAAAAACTTCTATAGGCCATAGCCATGATGATGCCCATGTGTCGAGCACATCAGGGTCTTGCTGTATATCTTCAGCTTTTAAATCTCTGCCTGACTTTTCTATGGCCAGTTGCAAAGCTTCTTCCATACTTTCTGCTACTACATAATCATTTTCTCCCTTTCCGTAGTAGTAGGCGGGAATTCTATGCCCCCACCACAGTTGTCTTGATATACACCAGTCGCGTACATTCTCCATCCAGTATTTATAAGTATTGATAAACTTGGCAGGGTGCAAGTTTACTTCGCCCTCTTCAACTGCCGCAAGTGCTTTGCCTGAAATCTCTTTCATGCGAATAAACCATTGTAAAGAAAGACGTGGCTCTACAACTGTATTGGTGCGTTCCGATCTGCCTATGCGTGTGATGAACTCTTCCTCTTTTACCAGGTAATCTGCAGCTCGCAGATCTTTAATGATTTCTTTTCTTACAATGAATCGATCTTTACCTACAAATTTTGGAATCTCACAAAGTGCATTGAGGGTACCGTCATCATTAATGGTATCTATAATGGGCAAATTATGTCTTAAACCAATTTCATAATCGTTCGGGTCATGTGCAGGTGTAACTTTCAAACAACCTGTACCAAACTCTTTGTCAACATACTCATCTGTAATAATCGGAATAGGTCTGTTGATAAATGGTACCAAAGCTTTTTTGCCGATCAAATGTTTGTAGCGTTCATCACCTGGGTTCACGGCAATGGCTGTATCTCCCATAATGGTTTCGGGCCTTTGGGTAGAAATCACCACGAAATCATCACTACCTTCAATCTGATACCTTACGGAGTATAAAATACTTTTCTCACCATCTTCTTTGTAAATTACTTCTTCATTAGAGAGGGCAGTTTTTGCTTCACAATCCCAGTTGATCATGCGTAAACCTCTGTAGATATATCCTTTATTGTAGAGATCAACAAAAACGCGAACTACGGCTTTGTAGTAGTGCTCATCCATGGTAAAGCTGGTGCGCTCCCAATCACAAGATGCTCCAAGCTTTTTTAGTTGCTGTAAAATAATGCCGCCAAATTTTTCTTTCCACTCCCAGGCATGCTTCAAAAAATCTTCTCTGCTTAAATCAGATTTCTTGATACCCATCTCGCGCAGCATACCCACAACTTTGGCTTCTGTGGCAATAGAGGCGTGGTCGGTGCCGGGTACCCAGCATGCTTCTTTACCTTCCATGCGGGCTTTGCGTATCAGCACATCCTGAATGGTATTGTTCAGCATATGGCCCATATGTAAAACCCCGGTTACGTTTGGGGGCGGAATAACAATAGCATACGGCTCTTTGTTATTGTTTACATTAGCACGAAAAAAACCATGATCAAGCCAATGCTTGTACCATTTTTCTTCAACTTCTTTGGGGCTATACTTGGAGCTAAGTTCCATCCAATCAATTTTAAAGGGCCAATACTCTTCCGGACCGCGAAAATAACTAAAATGATTTAACCTGAATAATTACCTTTTTGTCTTATATCGCATTTAGACTGTCATTAAAACTAGATTCATGATTCAATCAAAAGAAATAAAACAGCCAATTGAAAAAATTCACACCCGGCAGTTAATAAGTCTTGGCTTTTTATATGCCTCTATACTCATTGGCTGGATTGCCTATTATAAATACCAACCTCGTTTATTGGCCGAATTTGGCTTAAGCGATTTTCTTTTTCCCTTAATCATTATCCAGGGAATTATTCTGGCGATTACACCACCATTGGCAGGTATGATGGGTGATAGATTGCGCGAACGCAATGGCCACAGACTGCCGGTAATAAGTGCAGGTATCAGCTTTGCTGCCATGATTTTTATGGCAGTAGCCTTTAGCCTTATCCTTCAGCCCTCAGCCGCCTTCATCTGGATTCTGCCGGTGTTAATTGTACTTTGGCTTTTTTCCATGAGCATTTTTACCAGTCCGGCCATTTCTACTGTAGAGTTATTTGCGCCACAACACCGCCTGCCGAGGGCTGTGGCTATTCTGGCCATTGTGGGTAATTTGATTTATGCGCTTGAACCGGTTATTGCCGATGTAATTGATTTTCTGGGTGCCCCGCTCACTTTTATTGCTGGTGGAGCAGCAGTGTTTCTATCAGGATATGCCTTGAAGAACAATGCCATTAATTTGTTTAAGCTTACCGGAACCAAGGAGCATACAAGTGGAAATCATGCTGAGAAAAGCAGTTATGCAGGCATTTTATTTTTAGGATTATTGCTGGGCTTAGTAACTGGATTTATACTCAACAGTATGCCAGATCTATTGGATGAAAAATTAGCAGGATTTTTAGGCATGAACATCAGTGGAACAACTATGGTATCGGCATTGCTGGTAATAACAGCTTTACTTTCTTTACCTGCCAGTAATATTGCCCGTGATCTTGGTCTTGAAAAATCAGTCTGGATTTCTTTTGTGCTGGCATTGGCCTTGATATGCATCATACTTACTTCTGGCCTTGTATGGATGGTATCTATTGCAGCAGTTTGCTATGCGGCAACTTTCGCCCTTATATCAGTAAGTGCTTTACCTTTAGCCATAAGCCGGGCCAGCTTAAAACAAAAGGTTTTTTGTGTAGGTATATTTTTTGCCGGTGTAGAAATACCCAATAGTATTATGGATGCAGTTGAAGCTTACTTCTTAAGGTAAGCGTTCAGATGTTTTTTCTGTAACCGAATGGTAATCGTCTTCCATTTTACCAATGATGAGGCGATTACTCTTATCATAAGAGAAGTAGCTCCATATCCAGCTAAACATTACAAATAATTTATTCTTGAAGCCAATGATGGAGATGAGGTGCACAAACATCCAGATAAACCAGGCAAAGAAGCCCTGTGTTTTGAAAGCCTTTAAATCAACAACCGCCTTGTTTCTACCAATGGTGGCCATAGACCCTTTGTCGAAATAGCTGAACGCTTTCAAATCTTTTTTATGGATTAATCTTTTCAGA
>DAOLDI010000145.1:0-5821 GCA_035327445.1 Cyclobacteriaceae bacterium
AATAATTCTGTCAATAGAGAAATACTATCTTGTCTGTTTGTGTGTAAAATTAATTCGGCTGCATACTGTCTGTCTTCTTCTGAAGATGATCTGGCTAATTTCTGAATTCTTTCTCGGGTAATTTCACCTCCCGATTGGAACAATGCCACAATTTCTGCCTCAGTAAGTTTTTTTCTGTCACTAGCCTGCTCTTGATTGGTCAACTTAATGACATATTTATCCGATACGCTTAATCCTTTCAGATAATTTATTCTGTCTTGAGCAAATTCCTGTGCGTTTGAATCATGATTACGAATTAATGAATTAACCCAGGTACTAACAGATGCGGGTGCCATCTTCTCAAGCAATTTGAATGCAAACACAGCCGCTGATGCTTTGGCATCGCTAATTACCTGAAGTAATTTATTCTCAACTTCAGTTTCTGTGCTTTCAAGATGTTCAAATTCAAGATTCTCAAGTTTAGACCTGATCTTGCTCTTATATCCAATATGTAACCTATTGCCAATTATAAAATAACCTCCTAATAAGAATACAACCGCAATCAAAATATAGATTGTATCAAAAAAAGGAATCATTGGTAGTACAAATATGAGTACACCCGCAATAAACCTTGCGGTCTCATTAATTACACCTTCAATCTTAGCCTGAATATTAAACCTTACCCGGTTATCAAGTGGAATAAAAAATAATTTATAAGTAGGGCTTTCAAGTGAGTCTCTCAACATTACGTTAAACAATCTGCCAAGAGAAACAAAGAGGAAATAAAATAGAAAGCCTTGTGGACTAGCCACTTTATCATAGCCAAAACTAAGAGCAATAAATATGGAAGATGCTACGAATATTAAGACTACTATAGGTAATATAAATAAGGGAACTTTTAGCCCGTAATTACTTATGATACGCTCATTAACAAAGGTCTGCATGATTAATGCCATTATTTGAATGGCTAAACTGAAATATGCAAGGAAGTTGGCTAGTTCACGTTCATTGGGATATTGTATGCCCACCATTTCCTGAAAAGAAAATTGAGTAAACATAAAGGTTACCATGGAAATACTAAGAAAGACAGATAGCAATACCACATACCTGTCTTTGAACATCCTGATAAAAGAGGAATCTCTTCTTACTTCTTTTGACAGTTCAGCAGATGAGTTTCCTGTAAGCTTAAACCGCAGCGCAATGTATACTACCAGTAAACCTGAAGCTGCCATACTTATTCCACAGAAAAACAAATAATCAGTTGGATCAGGAAAGAATGATTCTGTAGCTGGTATTAATAAGCTGGCGAGGATAGCAGCACTTAGTTGGCCTGTGTCAATCCAGCCTATTATTCTTTTTGACTGGCCAAAGTCAAACATGCGCGCAAACAAGCCCCAATATGTTAGTAATAACAAAGCTGTTATTGTGCCTGTAAAACAATACATGCCAAAAATGAGTTGGTCACTCAAATAAGCAAGCTCTTCTTTATGAAGAGCCACATATAGCAAAACAACTATACTTACAACAACAAGGGTGTTTACAAAAGAAAGGAATGAAAACTTTAATCTGGACTGAAAAACTGCAAAGAGTGCAGTTGAAATCATCCCCAATAATCCGGAAATAAGAAAAGCTTCATTTAATCTATGCGCTTGTCTTGAAAGAAAGAGTGAGTCTGCAGTTATTTGATAAGTAGTAATAAAGACTCCAATAAAGAAGCCTAAAGCCAACATGATTACTACTCTTTCGCGTTCGTCAGGACGAACTTTGAGGGCTGAAAAAATCTTTGATACCATACTATCGACAGACCCTAAGGTTAAAATAATTCCAAAAAATAAAAAAATCCGGCCACTTTATGGGCCGGACTTCACAAATAAATTCTATTACCTGGTTATTTGGTACTCGTTGTATCAGGTTTAGCCGCTGATTTTGCCGCAGGCTTTGATATTCCTTCTTTTTCTCTTTTATAAGTTTCGTTCAAACCGGCAATTACCTCATTGGTAATGTCAAGACCTTCACCTGCATATAAAACATCACTTGAGGTATCGTACTTAAACACAATTTGCAGACCACGCTCCTGGCCAAATTCTTTTAAAAAATCTGTAATTCTTTTGTAAAGCTCCTGGTTCATTTTGGCTTCTTCAGCCATTAAATCCTGTGTTAGACTTTCCTGATATAATCTCAGGTTTTGCTCTTTCTTCATCAAATCTTCTTCTACCGCTCTAGCCTGGCCAATAGTTAAGTTCTGTGCATTTCGCTGATAATTGGTCATCTCATTTTGTAAACCCTGCGCACGGTTACGAAATTCCTGGTCGTATTTGCGGGTTTTGTCTTCTAACTGTTTTCTGATGGTATTGAAATAATCGTAATTCCGTAAAACAGAA
Organism: Cyclobacteriaceae bacterium; assembly: GCA_035327445.1. GTDB lineage: Bacteria > Bacteroidota > Bacteroidia > Cytophagales > Cyclobacteriaceae > DAOLDI01. The sequence continues at coordinate 2,361 of DAOLDI010000145.1, forward strand.
TCAGAATTGATAAATGCCATTTGATACTGTACAGTTGATGCCGCTATTTCAGCAACTTCTTTTTTATCAGTTACAACTGACCTGGCTCCAAAATGTAAATAGAACAATACTGAAACGGCTGCCAAAAGCACCAGGTTGAGAATTAAAGAAAGGTTTTTCATTGATTATTTGCGTTTAGAGCGGCAAATATAACAAAGCATCAGAAATGGGGTATAAAGCAGCAAACTCAATTGAGAAATTATTCCTCCTCAAGCTCATTCTGGAAACTGTACAGTGTAGGGTCTAATTCTAATTTATCTTCATTAAACTGAACTATAAAGGATTCAATTACTTCGGGAGTAATTTTCTCAACATTTAAACCAATGTCCAGCCCAACTCCAAAGTCAATGTGTTCATCTAATTCAACGTGCTCCTTTACTTTAACCTCCTCCTCTTCTTCCAGTTCAGCAATTACTTCGGCCATATATAATCCGATTTCTTCCTCAAGACTATCTAATGCGGCCATATTGCCATTTTCATCTTCTCTGTATGCAATCTTTTTAAAATCAGGAAAATGCTTAGCCGCCCTGTGCTCGGCTATTTCAAATACTTCACTGCTATGATGTAACCTGAGTGTATAAATTACCGCGTCAAATATTACAGGTTTATTGTTATGCTTTCCCAGGAATTGAAAATGCACATACTCATCAGAATTGTTTTCTACATCAATGGGCAGATAATTCTTGCCCGATGCTTTGAGTTTCGATTGAAGACTTTCAATCTCTTTTAAATCGTATCCTTTATTTGTCAATGTTCTTTATTTTGTTGAGCAATGAATGTACAAAAACTTCCAACAATAATCGAATTTAATGCCGCATTTTTCGCTCAATTTTCATTTCAGTGTACTAATCCTCATACCATTTGGCATACATAGGATAGTTATTGGCGGTGCGCAGAATAACTGCTTTCATTTCATCACTAATGTCTTTAATTCTTTTAGCTGGTACACCGGCATATGTGCTCCCGGGCGCTATGATAGTTCCGGGTAATACTACCGCCCCGGCTGCAATAACACTGTTACTTCCTACATGGGCATTATCCATAATAATGGCACCCATACCTACCAGAATATTGTCTTCCAGGGTACAACCATGCACTATGGCATTATGCGCAATAGAAACGTTAGACCCAATCACTGTTTTAGCCTTTTGATAGGTACAATGTATGATGGCTCCATCCTGAATATTGGTGTTATCACCAATGCTAATAGAGTGTACATCCCCACGCACAACGGCATTAAACCAAACAGTACAATTATCACCCATTTTCACATTCCCTACCACAACTGCATTATCAGCCAGAAAGCAGTCTTTGCCAAATTGCGGGGTATGTCCACGCAGTGCTTTAATTATTGCCATATTTCAATTTGTGTTTATTGATTTTGAGCTACAAGTATAGGAAAATGTAGTGCCGAGCGCATGGCTAAATGAATTCCGGTCATTGAATAATTACCAATAACTGAGTATTTAGTATCAAGTTAAGATAGCATACTATAAATACCTGATTAAATGATGTTTATGTCTCAAAATACTGCACAAAGTTTAAGTAGATATTTCTTCTGCCAATTTGTCACCATCAATAAGCCTGATTAGATTTGCAGCTTGAAATTGAGCACATGCAGGAATTGATTGACGATATCGGAGTAATTGAAAATAAGGACAACTGTGACCTCGTAAAAACCACAGCTGAGGAAAATACTGGCAATAGCCGAAAGCTATATATAGAAAGTTACGGCTGCCAGATGAACTTTAGTGACAGCGAGATAGTTGCCTCAATCCTAAAAAAGGAGGGTTTCGACACCACCTCCTCATTTGAAACAGCTGATGTTATTTTGCTGAATACCTGCTCAATAAGAGATAAAGCAGAGCAAACAGTAAGAAACCGCTTGGGTCAGTTTAACGCCTTAAAAGCCAGAAGACCTGAGCTTTTAGTAGGTGTATTGGGTTGCATGGCTGAACGCCTCAAAAATAAACTCCTGGAAGAAGAAAAGATAGTAGATCTTGTAGCTGGTCCAGATGCTTACCGCGATTTACCCAACCTTGTTAAGCAGGTAGATGAGGGCAGCAAGGCAGTAAATACTTTTTTGTCAAGAGAAGAAACATATGCCGATATCAACCCGGTGCGGCTTAATTCAAACGGGGTAACTGCCTTTATATCCATCATGCGTGGCTGCGATAATATGTGCAGTTTCTGTGTTGTTCCTTTCACACGTGGCAGAGAGCGCAGCAGAGACCCCCATTCTATTGTTGCTGAAGCCAAAGAGTTATTTAGCAGGGGTTTTCGGGAAGTTACCCTCTTGGGACAGAATGTTGATTCATATAAATGGTCGCCTGAAGAAAACAATAAAGCACGCCTTGAAAAGAACAGTGTCAGCCAGGTAGTAAACTTTGCTAACCTGCTTGAAATGGTGGCAAAGGTACATCCCGACCTGCGCGTGCGTTTCTCTACTTCGCATCCGAAAGATATTACCGATGAGGTGCTTCATACCATGGCCCGCTGCGATAATATTTGCAAATACATTCACCTGCCCGTACAAAGTGGCAACAGCAGAATTCTGGAATTAATGAACCGCGGCTATTCACGTGAATGGTATTTGAGTAAGGTTGAAAGAATAAGAGAAATACTGGGTGAAGATTGCGGTATTTCTTCTGATATGATTACAGGTTTCTGCACTGAAACAGAAGAAGAACATCAGGATACCCTTAGCCTGATGGAACAAGTGAAGTATGATTTTGCCTACATGTTTTACTACTCAGAAAGGCCGGGCACACTGGCAGCTAAGAAATTCCTGGACGATATACCTGAAGGAACTAAAAAGCGCAGGTTAAATGAAATTATTGATTTGCAAAGAGTACACGGATTGCAACGCAATCAGCAGGATCTGGGCAAAATTCATAAAGTACTAATTGAGGGAACTTCTAAACGTTCTGTTGATTATTTGCAGGGAAGAAACACCGCTAATAAGGTAGTGGTATTTCCAAAAGGGAATCTGCAAAAAGGAATGTATGTTGATGTGTTGGTAAATGAATGTACAGGCGCTACCCTCTTGGGAGAAGTTGTAAATTAATATGGTAGGTATTACAGAATCTGAAATACAAAGTATCAAGCAAAGGTTTGGTATCATTGGTAACTCACCCTTGCTTAACCACGCCATACAGGTTGCAGCGCAGGTGGCAGCTACAGACATGACGGTACTGATTACCGGAGAAAGCGGCAGTGGTAAAGAACAGTTTTCAAAAATTCTGCATCACCTTTCTTCCCGAAAGCATGGGCAGTTCATCGCCATCAATTGCGGATCAATTCCGGAAGGCACCATTGACTCTGAATTATTTGGTCATGAGAAAGGCTCATTCACCGGTGCACATGAAACACGTAAGGGTTATTTTGAAGTAACCAATGGCGGCACCATGTTTCTGGACGAA
>DAOLDI010000146.1:0-5819 GCA_035327445.1 Cyclobacteriaceae bacterium
AGCTTTTGAAACTGCTTTGCGCACAAACACATTGCTTTGCCTGGCAAGTTCAAGCATTTTCTTTTCTACTTCAGCCAGTTGCTCTTCTCCAAAGGGGCGATCGCCCAAATCAACATCATAATAAAAACCATGATCAATGGGCGGACCGATGCCAAATTTCACACCAGGGTATAAAGCTTCAAGCGCCTCTGCCAGCAAGTGTGCTGAAGAATGCCAGAAAGCATATTTACCACCGTTATCATTCCAGGTAAGTATTTTAATAGATGCATCTGTATCTATTGTTCTTGAAAGCTCTATTATCTCTCCATTAACCTCTATAGCCAATGAATTGCGCGCCAGACCCTCACTTATACTTTTGGCGATGTCCATGCCACAAATACCTTTTTCAAATTGTTTTACACTACCATCAGGAAGGGTAATGTTAATTGTACTGCTCATGTAATGCTCTTCATGTTAATCAGGCTGCAAATATGCTATTTTTTTTGAGGCCTTCCCGCTGCAATAGCATGAATACTGTGATAAAAAGAAAAATCAACCTATTGGTTCTTTATCGCCTAAATAACGGGGCGAAGTTTTGAAGATATATACATCTAAAACAGCCCAACTGCGTGCCATGTATTCCCTAAACCGCACTCTTAATGTTGAACTGATTGCAGGCTCTTCTATAGAAAAGGCTACAGCATCCAAGCCGTTAGAACGACTTATGAACAAGGCCCTGTAAGCATGAAATGGCTGGGTGATGATGATTATTTCATCCTGATCAAAAATCTCTTTGCTTCTCACAACCGAATCAAGTGTTCTCAAGCCGGCATAATCCAGTGTGATGGCTTTACGGGGTACACCTTTACTGATGAGTGCTTTTTGCATCTCGTATGGTTCATTGTAATAACGTGTTCGGTTATCTCCACTTACAATGATGTGCCTGATTTTTTCTTGCTGATAAAGATCTGCTGCTGCAGCAATACGCTGTTCAAAAAAGGGATTGGCAGAGCCATCCATTAGTTTAGGGCTTGTTCCTAAAACCAGGGCAACCCTATTGGGTGGTAAATCATTTACATCATTAAATATTAGAGCAGCTGTACTTCTGATCATCCAAATATTAGTGAGGATGACAAAAGAAAAAATGAAAAGGGATAAAATTAATCCCCATCTAAAAATAAGTCGAACTAATAGTTTCATAAATCAAAGCCTATACAATATTACACATACTTACATGGCTGAACAAAATGTAAAATATTTAAAGCTTTGTATTTAAACGCAAAAATTCCTGTTCGAGTACATAACCCCGAGGAACAGATTTTCTATACCAGTCTAAGGTAAGGTCAAGTTTTTCATCATCAAGTAATTGCCAGTTGATGTTTGATTTATACAATGCAGGCATGAGCACTTGTAAAGTCATGGCAGCGCTAACTGAAAGATTAAAGCTTTCTGTAAAACCATACATAGGGATATGGATTTGTTCGTCAGCCAATGTGAGTGCATCTTTACTTAAACCAAAATGTTCGTTGCCAATAAGCAAAGCGGCTTTACCTTTATGCAGTTCAATATCAAAAATACTTTTGCTGTTGGGTGAAGGGTCTAATGCATATAAGCAATACCCTTGTGATTTTAATTTATGTAAAACTTCAATTGTACTTTGTTTGTGTTTATAAATGTTCAGCCACTTATAAGCGCCTTTCAAAACACCTTTATTTAACACATATTTATTGGCCTGGTCTATGATGTGAACATCCTGCAAGCCCATGCCTTCTGCTGTTCTTAAAACCGCGCTGGCGTTTTGTGAATTCACAATATCTTCTAAAACCAAGGTTATATAGCGTGTTCGCTGATTCAATACTTTTTGCAGCAGCGCCTTTCGGTTCTCATTAATCATAGCAGCAAAATGGTTGATCAACAATCTTTTCTGCTGCTCATTTAAATGAGCATTATCCTGCTGTTTTAACATTTCTTTCAATTGCCTGTTTTTAACAGCAAAATAATAAATATGTCTGAGCGAAAATCATTTGTGCTAATTGGAGGCAGTTATGGCATTGGAGCAAGCCTTGCTGAGCTATTACTAGAAAAGGGTCATGAAGTTTATATGTTAAGCAGAACCAGCCCTGATCATGAGAATATTATCCATATCCAGTTTGATGTTAGCAAAGACAGAATCAATACCTCTTCGCTTCCTGCGGAAATTGATGGCCTAGCCTACTTGCCAGGCAGCATTATGTTAAAACCGTTTCATCGTTTTACTGATGAAGAGCTTTTGCAGGATTTTCAACTCAACCCTTTATATGCCGCCCGAAGTGTGCGTGAACTGTTGCCATTACTCAAAGCGAGTACACAAAGTGCCATTGTATTTTTCAGTACGGTGGCAGTGCAGCAAGGCATGCCTTTTCATGCATCGGTAGCTATGGCTAAAGGGGCACTTGAAGGACTAACCAAATCACTGGCCGCAGAATTTGCCCCTAAAATAAGAGTGAACGCCATTGCGCCTTCCATTACTGATACTCCCCTTGCTTCGAAAATATTGAGTAATGAAGAAAAGAAAAAAGCATCCGGAGAGAGGCATCCGCTAAAGCGTGTAGGTGAAAGTGCAGACGTTGCTGCAGCTGCTGCATTTTTATTGACTGATGCCAGCAGTTGGATTAGCGGACAGATAATACATGTTGATGGTGGACTTTCAAGCCTGCGCGTTTAATGCCACACATACACTTCATGCAACAAATCATCAGTTGCGAAATTGGTGAGAATCTCAGGGATGTGCTCTTACAAAATGGAATGCATCCATATAATGGTAATGCAAAACTTATCAATTGTCGCGGATTGGGTACATTCGGAACCTGCGCGGTAAAAATTACCGGCCCGGTTTCAGCAGCAACAGCTGTAGAAAAATGGAGATTGAATTTTCCACCACATCAAATACAAAATGGCTTGCGCCTGGCTTGTCAGACAAAAATTCTTGCTGATGTTGTGGTTCAAAAGTTTGAAGGATTCTGGGGACAGCATGTAAAATCAAAATAATACCCCTTTGCCAATTTAACTTTGGCTTGCACCTTATTCCTAAAACATTTTCCCGAAAGACTGATGCCTCCCACTACCCGAAAGATTCATTCAAGTTTTGACATGAACTTAAGAGGATAAATTAGGGTTTTATTTAATATCGGATATAAATTATTTATATTTATACGATATTTAAGGAATTTTGTAAATTTGGAGATGGATTGGAGAAAGTATAATTGGCATTTTGAGGGCTTTGAAAAGCACCTGGAAAGAATTGAGGCTAAAAAGTCGAAATTAGACGCTTTACGCCCTATTCCCGGCTATGCTTTACAAAAAATCAAAGAGAGCCTGAGTCTTGAATGGACGTACAACTCCAATAGTATTGAAGGCAATACCTTAACGTTGCAAGAAACCAAACTGGTAATTGAAGAAGGTATAACCATTAAAGGCAAATCACTTAGAGAACACTTTGAGGCAGTGAATCATCAGGATGCTATCAGCTATGTTGAAGATCTGGTATCGGCAAATTACAAACTTAAAGCAGCGGATATTCTTCAGGTTCATGCACTTGTATTGCAGCGCATAGAAAAAGAATTTGCCGGAAGGTTCAGAACTTCTGGTGTGCGTATTTCAGGCGCCAACTTTGTGCCGCCAAATGCTTTAAAAGTTCATGATTACATGGATGAACTTATTGCTTGGGTTAACAAAGAAGCAAAGAAATTACACCCCGTTGTAATGGCTGCTGTTTTTCATCATCGCTTTGTCTGGATACATCCATTCTTTGATGGAAATGGTCGCACGGTGCGTTTAATATTCAATTTGTTATTGATGAAAGCCGGCTACCCTCCTGCCATCATCTTAAAAAATGACCGGAAGAAATATTACGATGCATTGAACCGGGCCAACCAGCATGACTATTCCAAACTATTGCTGGTAGTATTGCAAGCTTTGGAGCGTAGCCTGGATATTTACTTAAGTAGTCTCAACAATACCTACGATGATTACCAGGCTATCTCTGATATTGTAAGCGAACCTGCATTTCCTTACGGGCAGGAGTACGTTAGTCTCCTGGCCCGGCAAGGAAAGATTGATGCTTTTAAAGAAGGACGCAACTGGCTTACCACCAAAAAGGCTGTGTTAGATTACATAGGAAAGCGGGAAAGAAAAAGAGTGTTAAAGAAAAAAAGAAGCTGATAATGCTATTTCCAAACTCTTAAGTAAAATCTTATGGTTGAAATTATTTTTGATCTCAAGTTGTAGATCAAGCAAAGCTAAATACATTCTAACAGGCACTTGCGCCAGAATATTAAATTACCATCCTCCCATATACAGTCTAAATTTTCAATTCTTATTGTTTTCATTTTAAAAGTATTGATCTCTTAGTATCTTGATGAATCAAATCAAGCAAAATGGAAAGTATTAGCCTTTCAGAAGAAAGTATAAGATCAAAACAAGATGCTGCCACAAGCACACAAGCCAGATTAATTCCAAGCTATGTTTATGCCACCGTATTTGCTTCTTTAAGCATTGTGGTAGGTTTGCTGTGGGACATCTCCTGGCACATGAGCATTGGGCGCGATGGTTTGTTTTCACCACCACACTTAGGTATGTATTTAGGAGCGGTAATAGCCGGTTGTTTTTCTGGTTTTAAAGTGCTGAAAATTTCTTTCTGGGGAACTGCCGAAGAGAAAGCAAGCAGCGTAAAATTCTGGGGTATCTTTCATGGTTCATTAGGTGCCATGTTTTGCATTTGGGGTGCCTTTGCCATGCTAACCTCTGCGCCTTTTGATGATTGGTGGCACAATACTTACGGACTAGATGTAACTATTCTATCTCCACCTCACACGGTTTTAGCATTGGGCATGGTTACCATTCAATTTGGTGCTATGGTAAGTGTGCTGGCATTGCAAAACCGTTTCAAACAAACAGATAACAATATTGTAAAACAAAGATTGCGTTGGTTATATGCGCTATCTGCTGGCTTCTTGCTGGTTATGGTGTACACCATTGCATCTGAATATTTCGGAAGACATAATATGCATGAAGTATTTTTTTATCAACTCGGCATGTTGCTATTTCCGTTATTTATAGTACCCATTGCTTTTGCATCTCCTGCCAAATGGGGAGCTACCTCAATGACAGTTGTTTACTCCATAACCATGATGTTCATGGTTTGGATTCTGCCACTATTTCCTGCAGAACCCTTGCTTGGGCCTATCTATAATCACATAACCACATTTCAACCTTATCATTTTCCTTTACTGCTCATCTTTCCTGCACTGGCTATTGATTTTATAATTGGAAGATGGCGTCATAAAAACAAATGGTTGCTGGCATTACTTATTTCAATTGGTTTTTTACTAGTCTTCTTTCCTGTACAATGGTTCATGGGCGATTTCCTGATGTCTCCTTATGCGCGCAACTGGTTCTTCGGACAAGAGTCGTGGTTTTATGCTGCAAATCCCGATTATGAATACCGCTATGCCTTTGCTCCCTGGCAAATCAGCACTGGCTGGAACCTTGTACAAGGTTTGTTGATTGCCGCAGCTTTGGGCATTCTTTCAAGCCGCTTAGGTTTATCATGGGGTAATTGGATGAAACAAATTCAACGCTGATCATGAAAAGAATAATTTCTTCTCTCTTCTTGTGCCTGCTCATGTTCGGTCTGCAGGCGCATATTGGTAGCCCGGGTGTAATCTTTGAAGGCAAGCTGGGTAAATATCAAATTATGGCCAATGTTGAACCGCCTGAAGTAATTCCGGGCACAGCAAAAATTACTGTAGTAATTCAGGGTAATCCTGAAAATGTAAAAGTATTTGGTAAGCCTGTTTACT
>DAOLDI010000147.1:0-5785 GCA_035327445.1 Cyclobacteriaceae bacterium
TGCCCAAGATGAGCGATACCATGACCGAAGGGGTTATCGCCAAATGGCACAAGAAAGTGGGAGACCAGGTAAAGTCGGGAGAACTCATGGCCGAGATTGAAACCGATAAGGCTACCATGGATTATGAGTCGTTTAATGAGGGTACTGTTTTATACCTGGGCGCAAATGAGGGCGATGCTGTTAAAGTAGATGATGTGTTGGCCATTGTTGGAAAGAAGGGTGAAGACTACAAAGCCTTATTACAAGATGCCGGAAATGCTAACGGCAAAGCGGCATCAAAGCAAGAAGAGGCTCCTAAAGAAACTAAAGCAGCCGCAGCAATAGATGTATCTGGTATCAAAGCAGAAATTGTGAGTATGCCCAAAATGAGTGATACCATGACCGAAGGAACAATTGCTGCCTGGCACAAGAAAGTAGGAGAGCAGGTGAAGTCGGGCGAATTATTGGCAGAAGTTGAAACAGATAAAGCCACCATGGAGTATGAGTCTTACCATGATGGAACACTTTTATACATTGGTGCCAAAGCAGGCGAGTCAGTAAAAGTGGATGGAGTGCTTGCGATAATCGGAGACAAGAATGCCGATTGGAAAACATTATTAGAGGCACAGCAAACTAAATCAGCACCTGCAGCAGAAAGCAAGCCAGCTGAACCTTCCCAACCAACAGTAACTGCACAGACAAGTGCAAATAAACCCGCGGCAGTTGCCAGCAGCACATCAGACAGCAGGATTAAAGCATCACCACTTGCAAAAAAAATGGCCATTGAAATGGGCTATGATATTTCACAGATACAAGGCTCGGGCGATAATGGCAGGATAACCAAACGCGATGTTGAAAATCATAAACCTTCTGCACAGCCTGCAACTAAAGATGGAAAAGCAGCTGCTTCGATTGTATTGCCAAGCGTAGTAGGTAAGGAGAGTTTTGAAGATGTTACACTTTCGCAAATGCGTAAGACCATTGCGAGAAGGTTATCTGAAAGTAAATTCTCTGCTCCGCACTTTTACCTCACCATGGAGATCAACATGGACAAGGCTATAGCCGCCCGTAACAGCATCAATGAAGTTTCGCCAGTGAAAATTTCATTTAATGATATGGTGATCAAGGCAGTTGCTGCTGCTTTGCGTCAGCACCCTGATGTAAATGTATCATGGTTAGAAGATAAGATGCGCAAAAATCACCACATACATATTGGTGTGGCAGTTGCAGTTAAAGATGGTCTTGTTGTACCGGTGGTGCGTTTCGCTGATAATAAATCATTATCACACATTGCGGCAGAGGTAAAAGACCTTGCACAAAAAGCACATGATAAAAAATTACAACCTGCTGATTGGGAAGGAAGCACCTTTACCATTTCAAACCTGGGTATGTTTGGCATAGAAGAGTTCACAGCTATTATCAATCCGCCTGATGCATGTATTTTAGCGGTAGGCGGAATTAAAGAAACTGCTGTTGTAAAGAACGGTCAGTTGGTGCCGGGTAATGTAATGAAAGTAACCATGTCATGCGATCATCGCGCAGTTGATGGTGCGGTTGGTGCGGCATTCCTCAGAACCCTTAAAGGTTTGTTAGAGGATCCGGTAAGAATTCTGATTTAAATTGATGATTAACATGCCGGACTCGCTCCGGCATATTTTTTTGAATATGGAAAAGATAAAATCAACAACAGTATTAGCAGTTAAGCACAATGGAAAAGTTGCCATAGGTGCTGACGGACAAGCCACCATGAATAATTATGTTGCCAAAGGCAATGTACGTAAAATCAGAAAGCTATACGATGGCAAAGTAGTTACCGGTTTTGCAGGCTCCACTGCAGATGCCTTTACTTTGCTCGATCGCTTTGATGAAAAGCTGAATAGCTACGGTGGTAATATGAAACGCGCAGCCATTGAACTGGCCAAAGACTGGCGTACCGATAGGTACCTGCGCAGACTGGAAGCTATGATGATTAGCATAGCAAAAGATGAGGTATTGATTATAAGCGGAACCGGAGATGTGCTGGAACCCGATAATGAAGTGGCTGCCATCGGTTCAGGGGCCATGTATGCGCAGTCTGCAGCCATTGCCCTTAAAAAACATGCACCCCAACTTAGTGCTGAAGAAATAGTGAAAGAAAGCCTTAATATTGCTGCTGATATCTGTATTTACACCAATCATAATCTTATGATTGAGACTTTATAAAATATTAGATAGGCCTCTTTTATTTAACTTAGTAAATTCTCATATTTCTGACTGCTATATGATATAGCAGTCCTGATTGTTTATAGACCTAAGCTTAAATCTTATATGGATGCCATCGACATCGTTACTATTCTCATCGTATTAGCCTCAGTTTTTACATTCGTTAATATTCACTACATAAAGTTACCTTCAACCATCGGCTTAATGATACTGGCCATGGCCTTATCTGTAACCGTTGTGGTAGGAGGTTATTTCTGGCCTGCACTTACAGAAGGTGCTTATGATATCATGACTACTTATGACTTCTCAGAAATTTTATTGGATATCATGCTGAACTTCCTGCTGTTTGCAGGAGCACTCACTGTCAACCTTAAGAAACTAAGAGAGTATAGATGGACCATATTTATACTTACCATAATTGGAGTTCTTATTTCAACTTTTGTTGTTGGGTATCTGACATTCCTCGTACTGCCCTGGTTTGGCCTTGAACTTGACTTTATTTATTGTTTATTGTTTGGTGCCTTAATTTCACCAACTGACCCTATCGCAGTTTTGGCTATAATGACCAAATTGAATGTATCAGAAAATCTTGAAATCAAAATAGCAGGTGAGTCTCTGTTCAATGATGGTGTAGGTGTTGTTATCTTCCTTACCATTTTGGGTGTAGCAACCGCTGGTGTTGAATCTGTTTCGGTTGGTAGTGTAGCGTATTTGTTTGGATCAGAAGTCTTCGGAGGATTAATTCTTGGAAGTATATTAGGATATATCGGTTTTCTGTTATTAAAAGCAATAGATAACAAGCATACAGAACTCGAAGTGTTAATTACTTTATCATTAGTAATGCTGGGTGCTACTATTTCTGAATTCTTTCATTTTTCAGGTCCATTGGCATCAGTAGTTACAGGTTTGTTTATTGGTAATAAAGGCAGAAGCGAAGAGTTAAGCGGCATTGCCGGTGAATATGTATTTAAGTTCTGGCATTTACTTGATGAAGCCCTTAATGCCATACTTTTCATCCTGATAGGTTTGCAAATGATTATTGTGCCTTTCAAGCCTATGTATTTTGCGGCTGGTATGCTGGTTATATTAATTGCTCTATTTGCAAGATGGGTTAGTGTGGGTGTTCCAATTGCAATAATCAGCTTGTTTAAACCCTTTGAGAAGCACACTATCAAACTATTAACATGGGGAGGATTGAAAGGAGGTATTTCTGTTGCGCTTGCTCTGTATTTACCCGACTTTGAAGGAAAAGATTTAGTTGTGGCTATTACATATAGTGTGGTTGTTTTCTCTATTATCTTTCAGGGTTTAAGTATTGCGCCTCTCTTAAAATGGTTGTACAGAAATAAGAAATCATAGGAGAATTTTGGTGGGTGTGTTTTAATAGATTGAGATGTACTATCTATCAAAAGACAGCTTTTTACAATGTATCATATCACGCTTCTGATAAATGTTTTTTTTCTTGTAGTACCATCTCTGGCACTCAATGCAAGTATATACCACGTTAATCAATCCAACTTTAGCAATGAGAAAATAGCGGGTACTTACATTGATGTAATAGATGACCTGCAAGCTGCTGCACTTTTTGAGAAAGGAATGGCATTTGCTGAACAGCGGAGGTTAGACAGTGCAGTATTTTATTTTAAACAAGTGCTTCCATATTACCGTCAACAAGAGAGATGGTTGCCTTATTTTGAAGCGCAGTACTATGTTAGTTTGTCCTATACATTGCTTGAGCGCAATCCCACTAAGACAAATGATTCCTTGGTCATGTTACTTTCTTTGACAGAGAGGATAGGTGAAAATGCAAAAGACGGTGCGGCAGAAATGTATTTTGCTTTGGCTTGGTTGAATGATAATGTTATCCGTGACAGGGTCAAAGCCAAGGAGTGCTATTTAAAGTCTTTAGAGATACGAAAAAAACTATATGGCAATTTTCATATCAAAACAGCAAAATCATATGCAAATGCTTCACAGATTTGTATGAGCAACCGTGATTTGGCAGAGGCCGAGCAACTATTGATAACTGCATTGCGGGTTTATCCTGTGGTTTATGGGGCCGATCATCCTGAAAACTTCAGAATTTATGGTGCTGCTTTTAATGTTTATCAGGCATTGGGGCAATTCGAGAAATCGCTGCGCTATGCGCATGCCTTGTACAAATTTGTAAATGAAAAGCAGATGTCGCTTAATGAACAGTTAAGTGCCTGTCGCTATCTCACGCAGGTGTATTTTGATCTTGCGCAATACGAAAAATCCCTGGAGTATGCACTTGAAGAGAAGATGTTGTTAGAAAAATCAGACAATGTCAGTACAATCCGAATGGCTGAAGTTTTGAATAATATAGGTAGAATCTATGAGTTTATAAATCCGGCAGAAGCTCTTCACTATACATTAGCCTCTCTAAAGCAAAAAGAAAGTCTGCTGGGCGTAACTGATGCATTAAGTCTGAGTTCCTATTTGAACTATGGCAACCTGCTTTCAAAATCAGGTGAGCAGCAAAGCGCAGAAGCTTATTTAAAAAAAGGTTTAGCGGGTTATCAAATGTTACCTCCATCTATGACGTATGAGGTTATTCGCGCTCATGGACTATTAGCTCAGCATTATGGCCGTTATGGAAATCCTGAATTAGTAGAAGAGAATTTTAACCGAGCCCGGCATCTCTTCGATAATGCAAGTGCGGAGGTTAAGTCAAACTGGGTAGCATTTAATTACTACTGTTTAGCCAGCGCAGCTCATTTGTCCAATCTCACTCAGAACCCCCAAGAGCTATTATCAGAGTTGCAGCATGTAAAAAATGTTATCCAACAGTATCGCAGCCGGGCGCATCTTCCTGCTGATGAAAAAGCATGGATGAATACCAGTTCCTCTTTCCATGCTTTTGCTATGGATGCTTTGTTTGCTGCTTTGGAAGTACAGGATAACAATCATGTAAAGGATAAATTATTTGAGGCAATGGAAGGTAGCAGGGCCTTAGTGCTTTTACCCATGTTTAGACTGGCTGCTGCAAAAGATGCTTTGGATGTGCCCGGAGAATTACTCAATAAACTTGCTGCTGTTCGAACTGCCATAAATGAAAAGGAAATAGCACAAAGCAATGAAGCAGAGATTTTGAAACTACAGCACAGCCTTGATAGCTTACACCTTATCTTAAAGAGTAATTATCCTTCTTATTATGCGATAAGGTATGGAGCTGCAATCACTTCTATAAAAAATGTCCAGGAACAGCTTAACACCAGCCAGGCTTTAATTCAGTATTTCAAGAGTGAAAACCATTGGTATGCAGGCATAATTAATAAAGATAAGTACCGGTTTAAGAGGCTATCATCAAATATCTCAATAGACTCATTAGCTGTAGCATACCGTAGTGCAATCATTAATCGTTCGGATAATGCAAAACAAATGGCCAGGAGACTCCATGACATTATTTGGGCTCCACTTGAATTGGGTAATGATATAACTGTTATTACTGTTGTTCCGGATGGTGCCTTGCATCATATTTCTTTTGGTTCAATTCAATCAGAAGAAGGCACCTATTTGGCACAGCAGTTTGCTTTTTCTTATGAAGGTTCGGCAAGTTTGTTTGTGGAAAAGCGCAGGCAGC
>DAOLDI010000148.1:0-5711 GCA_035327445.1 Cyclobacteriaceae bacterium
TACGTCACAGCAGGGTCTCTCGCAGAGGACCCTGCGGATTAGAGAGCCTGGGAACGGAAACCCTACGTCACAGCAGGGTCTCTCGCAGAGGACCCTGCGTATTAGAAACCCTATGAAGCCTGAGTGCTCTTTCAGGCTCGTCCGCTTGCGGACGCTTTTGTTCAGTTTAGAACTTGCTTCTTAGCAAAAAGGCGGTTTTTCGCTTAAATCAGGCTTGGCACTTTGCTTGTAACTAAATAACAAATTGTAAGTCCTATGCTTAAAAACTACCTCAAGGTTGCACTGAGAAACCTCCTGAAATCCAAGCTCACTTCCTTTGTTAATTTATTCGGTCTCTCCATCGGATTGGCCTTTGGCGCATTGGTACTATTATATGTGTTTGAGGAACTCTCGTACGATAAATTTCATACCGATGGCCACCGGGTTTACCGCATCAGCACCTATTTAACAGATGCCAACAGCACAATAGGCGGAAAGAACAGCACCAATGGTTGGGGTGTTGCCAGAACACTGAAGAATGAATACCCCGAAGTGGAAGATGTTATCTACATCAGGCAATGGCCGGCCCTGAGTATCAAACATCAGGACCAATATTTTTCTGAGAAAATGTTTTATGCTGAAGAAAACTTCTTCGACTTTTTTTCCTTACCGCTGAAAAAAGGCAATGCTGCTTTAGCCCTGAAAGAACCTTTTACGGTTGTCATCAGCAAAAACCTGGAAGATAAATTTTTTGATGGCGATGGCTTGGGTAAAGAACTCATCATGTCAGACACTGTGCCTTTTAAAGTTACCGGTGTATTGGATGCATTTCCAGGAAAAACACATATGGACTTCGATATGATTCTTTCCTTCGCCACTTTCAAAACATTCTCACCTGATTTCGATAATAATGACAATTGGTTTTCCATCAATATGATTAATTACATTAAGTTGAAGGAAGGTGTTGATGTGCAGTTGTTCAAAGAGAAATCCGAGAACTTGTACATGGATAAAGCAGGGGAGACTTTCTCAACCTATGGATATAAAGCAGGCATTGGTTACGATGCCATACAAGATATTTATCTCGATAAGGACACGGGAAATCCATTAGGTGCCAGAGGCAACAAACAGCATTTACAGGTGCTCAGCATTGTAGCAGCTTTTGTTTTATTGCTGGCCTGCATCAATTATATCAACCTTACTACCGCGCGTTCAAGCTATCGCGCCAAAGAAGTTGGCTTAAGAAAAGTAGTAGGTTCAACACGCAAGGCATTGTTCATGCAGTTCATGGCGGAATCATTTTTATCCGGGCTTATTTCTTTTGTGCTGGCATTGGTACTGGCAATTCTATTACTGCCTTTGTTCAACACCTTAACAGGTCGCGCACTGGAAATGCATCACTTTCTGCAAAGCTCGATTGTGGCAGGCGTTATTATTTTGTGGGCAGTAGTAAGTTTTATGGCAGGTGCTTATTCGGCCTGGGTTATCTCCGGACAGCAATCAGTCAACATCATCAAAGGTACTTTTCATACCGGCAAGGTTGGTGTTCGCTTAAGACAAAGCCTGGTGGTATTTCAGTTTTTTATTTCATGCGCCTTAATCGTAAGCACCCTGGTGGTAAAAGACCAGTTGGGTTATATGATGAAGCAAGATCTGGGCTTTAATGTACAGCAGGTGCTGGTGCTTAATGCCGGCAAAGTGGGTTTTGATTTGCGAAACAGAAGTTATGCAGCATTCAAAAATGAATTAACTGCTTTGGCTTCCGTAGAACGTGTGGCTTACACCAATGCCATACCCGGCAATTATGGATGGGACGGACAAGTGGCCTATCCCGAGGGCAAGAGCATGGATGAAAGTGTAAGTACAGAATTTATTGTTGCCGATGAAGATTATGTAAAGACCATGCGCTTTCAGCTTGTAGCCGGAAGAGATTTTGATACTTCTGGCGGACAAGAATTACCGGATGCACTAATCATCAATGAAGCTTGCGTACTGGCAATGGGTTGGGAAAATGCAGAGAACGCCATCGGCAAACGCATCGATTCACCTTCTGGTATGCCCAGAGGTGTGGTAGTGGGTGTCATCAAAGATTATCATCAACATGGTTTGAAGCATCGTATTCGGCCTGTTGTGTTAAGCACCATGACGCAATATGCCTATCAATATGTAGTACGTTACAATGCGGCTTCCACACAGGAATTACTTGCTCAAATGGAAACAAGCTGGAAAGCATTTTTCCCCGGTCGTGATTTTGAGTACTCCTTCCTTGATGAAAACTTTGCGAAACAATATGCGGCTGAGCTGAGGCTGGCCAATATATTCACCACTTTCGCCAGTATTGCCATCATCATTGCGGCTATTGGTTTATTCGGATTAGTTTCTTTCGTTGTAGCTTTCAAAACCAAAGAGATAGGCATACGCAAAGTATTGGGCGCAGAGACACACCATGTCTTTACTTTATTATCCAAAGATTTTATTGTGTTGGTATTGATTGGATTTTTACTTTCCATTCCGCTGATTGTTTACCTCATGAACAGCTGGCTGGAGAACTTCGCTTACAAAACATCTATAGATGCTATCACGATTATACTCACCGGTGCTGGCGCGGTTGCTATTGCATTGTTAACAATATCTTTCCATGCACTGAAAGCTGCCATGACTGATCCGGTGAAGTCTTTACGATATGAATAAAGTGCTCCAGGCTTTGTGGCCGTACAAACCTGTAAGCAATTGTGTAAGAATAGTGAGGTATCTTTCCAGTACCGTTCCGATGCTCAGAACCTCGGGACTTAGGAAGAAGAGGCCACTAAGAATTTTGTATTAAACTGTTATATTAAACAATACGTCTAACTTTTATTTAAACCTGGAGAATATGATCAAGCACTACTTAACCATAGCATTTCGAAATATAAGCAAGAGTAAAATCAACTCTGCTATTAACATCCTGGGTCTTAGTTTGGGTATTGCAACCTGTGTATTAATTGCTTTGTTTGTAAAAGACGAATGGACCTTCGATCGTTTTCACAGCAAGGCGGAGCGCATTTACCGGGTGTGGTTATTTGAAGACTACGGACCAGACGAACAATTCTTTAGCAGTACCACGCCCTTTCCTATGGGCCCTACACTCAAAGAAAATTTTGAGGAAATTGAACATGAGGTGCGCTTCAATGGCTTTACTGCACAAATACGCGTTGAAGAAGATAACTACACACAATATATTGCTTTAGCCGGCCAGAACTTTTTCGAGTTGTTTGATTTCGATTTTATTGCAGGAGATAAAACTCAGGCACTTCGAAAGCAAGATGATGTAATTATTACCGAGCGCATGGCCGAAATGCTCTTTGGAGAAAAGGAGGCACTGGGCAAAAACATTTCGATAGAGTTCAGAAATGAGTTCAGAGAATTTACCGTGCGTGGCGTTATCGAAAACATACCAGGCAACTCATCTCTGCAATTCAGTCTATTGCTTTCTGATTTGAATTATCCGCTTATTTATAATGAGCGCATACTCACTTCTGCCTGGTTCAATATTAATCCTGAGACGTATCTTTTACTCAGAGAAGATGCAAGTGTAGAAGATTTACAAAATAAATTTCCCAACTTATTTAAACAGATATTGGGTGAGGATTTTGAGGGTGATTATAAAGTGGGGCTTCAACCGCTGACAGATATACACCTGAATCCAGACATTCCTGAAGGCATTGCCCCTGTGAGCGATCCGCGCTACGCAAGGATTCTGGCCTCCATTGCTTTACTCATTCTTTTACTGGCCTGTATCAATTTTGTTACACTTGCAGTAGGTCGTTTTTTGAAGCGGGCCAAGGAAGTAGGTATCAGAAAAGTTTCGGGTGCGGTACGCATGCAATTGGTAGTGCAATTTATTGGAGAAGCTTTATTGATCACATTTATTTCTTTAGCTGCGGGCATATTGCTGGCGCAACTCGCACTACCACTCTTTAATCAGTTGGCCGCAAAGAACCTTGTTATGGAGTGGAATGCTTTCATGTGGATACTCTCAGGAACATTATTATTGATCATAGGTATTGTGGCCGGAAGTTATCCCGCATTGGTGCTCTCAGGTTTTAAGCCCATCAGCATTCTGAAAGGAAATACAATAAGCGGTAGCAGCAAGCAAAGTATACGCAAAGTATTAGTGGGGGTACAACTGGTGCTTTCAATTTTTCTTGTTTCAAGTACTTTAATCATGCAGAGGCAATTGAATTTTCTGCGAAGTAAAAACCTGGGATACAACAAAGAGCAAATGCTTGTGGTACAATTGAACGCTTCTCCCGGCAATATGACCGATCGTATCAATGAAGGCTTCAGGACTGCTGAAATTTTTAAGGCAGAACTTTCTAAATACCCAGAGATACTTGCGGTGGCAGCATCGGGCCACACATTTGGTGTACCGGGCTGGACGAACGCTGGCTATACCGATGAAAATGGTTTATACAGAACATTCAATATGAATTACATTGACGCCAATTACATCCCCACATTCGAAATGGAATTGATTGCCGGCAGAAATTTTGATGCTGATAACCCGGCTGATATGCGCAGGGCTATTTTAGTAAACGAAACCCTGGCACGCGAATACGGTTGGGAAGAGGCCCTGGGCAAGCGTCTGCCCGGAAATAATTTTGAAGATCATGAGGTGATAGGTGTTGTAAAAGATTTCAATTATAAGTCTTTGTATAATAAAGTTGAACCACTTGTAATGGTGATGAACCCGGCTGCCATATTGCCCGGAATTGAAAACATCAATATCAGCAGTACACCTGTACCCAAACTGATGATCAGGATTGGCGCAGGTGTGATACCTGATGCACTGGAGAAAATTGAAGCCAGTTGGAAAAATATAACAGGAAACCAGGAGTTTACTTTCAGCTTTGTGGAAGAGTCGCTTGCTGCACAATACGCACAAGATCAGAACCTGGGTAAGATTGTGCGCATTGCTACGCTGCTTGCCATACTGATTGGTTCATTGGGATTATATGCGCTTGCATCACTCGCACTACAGAACAGGACGAAAGAGATCAGCATCCGTAAAGTTTTTGGTGCCAGCCAGCAATCGTTAATGTTGCTGCTTTCTAAAGATTATGTATACCTGGTGTTAATTTGTGTATTACTATCTGTGCCGGCTACCTGGTATTTGATGAGCCAATGGTTACTGTCATTTACTTACAGAATCAATATAGGTTGGGATATATTTCTCTTATCAGGAGTGATTGCCTTGTTGATTGCTTTATTGGTTACAAGTTATCAAATTATTAAAACTGCTTTTATCTCCGCGGCCGAGACTTTGAAGTATGAATAATGCGTTTTTGGGTACCCTGGCGCTTGCGGTCATAATGCTGACGCTAACGTCAGCAATTTATGTGTTAATGTATTTAGGTTTTATCTGGATTTATATTTACCCCTATGCTTAGAAATTTCATCAAAATCGCATTAAGAAACATTGTTAACAACAGTGTATTCACGGCTATCAATGTCTTCGG
Organism: Cyclobacteriaceae bacterium; assembly: GCA_035327445.1. Lineage (GTDB taxonomy): Bacteria > Bacteroidota > Bacteroidia > Cytophagales > Cyclobacteriaceae > DAOLDI01. The sequence continues at coordinate 5,478 of DAOLDI010000148.1, forward strand.
ACTCACGGTAGGCATTGCCGCCTGCCTGGTGATATTCCTGATTGTAAACTTTGAATTGAGTTTTGATAAGTTTCATAAAGACAGCGACAGGATATGCCGGGTGTATACCGAGTTCAGAGGTGTGTTCAATGGATATAACAGGGGAGTATCAGATGCCATTCCCGGTTTTGTGCAAGAAAACTTCAGCGGCATTCAGTCCTCTGCACATTTTCATACTTATGGTGCAACTGTTAC
>DAOLDI010000149.1:0-5695 GCA_035327445.1 Cyclobacteriaceae bacterium
TATGAAACTCAAGCCACCTGTATCTTTCTTCGTTGGTTGCTTCACCGTAGTTCATATTATTCCATAAAGAATATGGAGGTGTTAATGAAAGACTTAGTGATATAGACGAGCCAGAACCAGGATACATAGGGTTATCAATACTGTTTCTGGCAATTGTTGTGTTAAACTGCACACTGTTTGAAACGCCATCCGAAAAACTAAAGCCTTGTTGCCAGTTCTCAAGCGTATATTTTAAATACGAGAGTGAAGTTGTTAGTGTAAAATATTCATCTGGCACCCTGAGCTGTCGGCCAATACCAATAGTAATACCTTGCATGCCAAGTGTTGCATCAAAATTTCTGAATCTTGTTTGCGGATTCAATCCAAAACCAAAAGGATTATCAAAATTGGCGCGTGTTATTGAATTATTGTAGCTCACCGTTAATGACTGTGGCTTTTTGCCTCCTAACCAGGGTTCTGTAAACGATATATTATAACTTTGAAATGAGCGGCCGTTTGCTTGTAAGCGCACAGAAAAACGTTGTCCGTCACCAACAGGTAATGGTCTCCACTTTGAAAAATCCGATACGTTTCTCAATGAGAAATTATTGAAGGTAAGGCCTAATGTACCTACAAAACCAAATACTCCACCCCAACCACCAGAGAGTTCTATCTGGTCATTAGATTGCTCTTCTACTTCCCATGTAATATCAACGGTACCCTTAACAGGATTTGGATTAAACTCTGGATTTATACTCTCGGGGTTAAAGTAACCCATTTGTGAAAGCCGCTGCTGAGAAAATATGAGGTCTGATCTTCTGAATTTCTGTCCGGGCAAAGTTCTGAGTTCCCGTCTTATCACATGATCACTTGTTCTGTCGTTACCCTTGATAAATACATTGTCAATAGTTGCCTGGTCTCCTTCCACTATGCGCATTTCAATGTCTATTGAATCGCCTTCAACAGCTACTTCGTAATCTTGAATATTAAAGAAGAGATAACCGTCATCCATATACAAGCCACTGATGTCGAGACCACGCGGATTGAAATTGAGTTTCTTATTAATTAATTCTTTGTTGTATACATCTCCTTTTTGAATGTCAAGCACTTTGCTCAATACTTCATCATTGTATACATAATTGCCCACCCAGTAGATATCTCTGAAGTAATACTTAGGCCCTTCGTATACATGCAGATTAATGTTGATAGAACGATCATCATGATTGAAAATACTATCCACTAAAATTTCAGCATCTCTAAACCCTTTAGAGTTGTAATAGGCTATCACTTTATTCTTGTCGTCTTCGTAATCTGTCTTAATAAGTTTAGAGCCATTAAAGAAGTTGAGTTTAACTTCATCAGACACATAATCTTTTATGTCGCGATATGACACTTCATAACTTGAAGTGAAGAACTCTTTAATTTTTGAAGGACGTATGGCAAGCACTTCCTCGAGAATAGTGCGTGGCAGTCTTATTCTTGCCTTTTCATTAGTGCCCTTCATTTTGGCTTTAAGCTTGCCATCAGGAATATTTTCGTTACCTATAAAATCTATCTTATTGATTTTAACTTTTGCGTTGGGATTAACAATGATGCGCATGCGCATGCCATCGCTATTTAGTGAATCACGCTCTTGAACAATTTTTACTTCGGTATTGAGGAAGCCCTTCTTAACGTAATATTTTTTTACGGCTAGTTCTGTATTGCGGATAAGCGCATCATTTACAATTTTTCCGCGGTTAAGGTTTATCTCTTCTCTGATGGTTGACTCCTGGCCTTTTGGTACACCTTCAAAAGTATAGCCAGTTAAACGTGGTCTTTCTGAAAGTTCAATGAGCAGGAAAACATTTTCGCCTTCAATCTTCTCAACTTTAATGGCAACATCACCTACAAGGCCCAGCTTCCAGAGTTTTCTAACAGCACCAGAAATGCCATCGCCAGGTATTTTAATTTTATCGCCAACACGTAAGCCGGTTAATGAAATGATTGAATTTTTGTCTAGAATGTTCAGGCCCTTAACTTCAATACCTCCGATGATGTATTCTGCAGGATTGGAATAATTAAGGTTAACATCAGTGCCACCGCCCTGTGTACGATTTCTCCTGAATTGCGCATCAGCTGATGCCGCACTTAACATGAGAATTACAAGTAACAAATAAATTCTTTGCATAAACTTAAACAGGATTCACTTGCTCACTAATCTTTCCAAACCTGCGCTCTCTTTTCTGGTAAGAGCAAATAGCCTTGTATAAATTTTCTTTCCTGAAATCAGGCCAAAGTGTTTCAGTAATATACATTTCTGTATAGGCTAATTGCCACAATAAAAAATTACTTATTCGCATTTCTCCACTTGTTCTAATTAACAACTCAGGGTCAGGCACACCGCTTGTTTGCAGATAACTTTCAAATACACTTTGATCAATATCTTCCGCATGCATCTTGCCAGTCTGTACCCGCATAGCTACTTCTTTAATGGCATTCAATATTTCCCATCTGCCACTGTAGCTCAATGCTAAGATGACAGTTAAGCCCTTATTGTTGCTTGTCTCTGCAATAGCATCAGCTAAATTTTGCTGACAATTTTCAGGAAGATTGTCTAATTGACCAATAGCCTGCAGGCGAACATCATTTTCTTTCATAGAACTGATCTCTTTGCGCAGGGTATTTACCAGCAGCTCCATCAGGTTATCAACTTCGTCTTTGGGTCTCGACCAGTTCTCGGTAGAAAAGGCATAAAGCGTAAGGTATTTTACGCCCAGCTCACCACAACCCTCAATGGCTTCTCTCACCGCCTTAACGGCATTTCTATGGCCAAAAATACGGGCAGCACCCTTCTTTTTAGCCCATCGCCCGTTGCCATCCATGATAATGGCAATGTGTTTGGGTATCCTTTTAAGGTCAATATCGTCTTTGCTCGAAGCCAAGGCAGCAAAATTAGCCTATTTTATATAAAAACGCTGAAAGAAATTAATTATCACTTTTATGGATTTTTGGGGCAGGGTATTTCATAAAAAGTATGGGTTAAACTGAAGCCCAAAAAGAAATAGTTGTCGTTACTGTAACGGTTGCCGTATTGGTAATTTTTAATGGTTTGATCTCCTTCAGAGATATTATCGAGATAGTCAAAAAAGGTCTTTCTTACACCAAACTCCAGGCTTACATACCACTTGGGATTTACATTGTACTTAAAGCCTACACCAAAGGGTATGGCGGGCTGTACATTACTGTACTCTGCGTTTTTTTCTATATCGCCCGAAATGCCGAAAATGCCAAAACCGGCAAAAAGGTACGGTGTAAAGAAAAGTTTGCGCTTAAAATCTCTCCAATCCAGAAAATGGTATTCAAATACTGCAGAAGTTTCAAATAGAAAAATATTGAATGAAGCATCGCGCGCTGTGGCAAAGGCATCAATCGGGCGCTGGTCAGATGCCCCTAATTTGCCAAAAGTTCCCGCCGCCCTGGCACTGATTACGGAGCTGATATTATTACGGTAATAAACTGTTCCTGCGGGCCTGGAGTTCAGAAAATTATAGGTTCTGGCCAGGTCTCCGGTATAGTTCAGTGTGCCAAGCCCAAAGCCTGCTTCAGAGCGCTGTGCCACTGAATCGGTGGCGGAAAGAAAACTTATGGAGTAAGCAATTACTATAAGTATAAGAATTCTGTGCATGTATTTGCCTTGAGGATTAACAGTTGAGTATAACGTATGTACTCGTTTTATCAATATAAAGTGGTAATAATTAAATATTAGTTTCTGATATCCAAACCCCAATTTAACTTTTGCCTCAGGGTTTTGAAATAGTGGTATCCTTTTAATTGAATGAGGTTTATTTTAAACTTCTCTTTCTTTACGGTCAGCGTAACTGAATCATCAATTGACTCAATGCGCGAGTCAAGTGAAATCAAAAATTTCTTGCTTCTGCCTTCAATCTGAAAACTAATTTCACTGCTGTCTGATACAATGATGGGCCGCACCGTAAGGTTGTGTGCACTAATGGGTGTTATTACAAAATTATTGGAACGCGGAGAAATCAAAGGGCCACCACAGCTTAATGAATAACCGGTTGAGCCGGTTGGCGTTGCTACAATCAATCCATCGGCCCAATATGAATTTAAAAATTCGCCATCAACAAAAGTGTGTACGGTAATCATTGCTGCCGTATCTTTTTTCATAATGGTGAAATCATTCAATCCAAACATCACACCTTTAAAGAGTTGCTTGTTAGATGCTAACTTGATTAGTGTTCTTTTATCAATTTTATAAAGTCCTTTAAAAAGCTGTTCAATGGCCAGGGTAATTTCATCTTTGCTTATGGTTGCCAGAAAGCCCAATCTTCCGGTATTCACACCCAATATAGGTACTTCTGATCCGGCCACATAAGTTACCGCTTCAAGCAGAGTGCCATCACCGCCCAGTGTGATGATGAAATCAAAATGAGAGAGATCATCTCCTGCCTGAAAAATTCCGTGTTTATATTGACTTATTTTTGATGACTTGAGCAGTTTCTCAAACTTATCTGAGACAAAAATTTCAGCTTTATGTGTGTGAAGTAATTGAAAAAGATATTCAATTAATTGGCCTGCCTGCCTGGGAAAATCTTTGCCGTGAATACCTACTTTCATGCTGCTGATTATATGTCGAGGTAGCGCAATAACATATCCAGGCGTTCTTTCTGATCGCCTGTTTCATTTATCTCCTGATATCTGCCGATTACTTTATATTCAAATCTTTCCAGTGTTGCAATAATCCGCGATAAATCAGTTCGGTTGATTTTTAAGGTGAGCTTTATTTTGCCTTTGTCGAGGGGGTCTTCTTTTACTGTGCTGCTTAAAATCTTTGCGTTATTCTCTTCTACAAATCGGCTAATCTCTGCTAAAGAATAATCTGCATGATCCATCGATAATACTATTATTCCGCCCGGCATTTGCACCGCTGCAGTTTGTGCAAATGAGGTGAGTATATCCTGAACTGTAATGGCACCTAAATATTGTTGTTCTTCATTTAACACTGCCACCATTTGCAACTTATTTTCACTGGCTACTTTAAGCACTTCGTAAAAATGTGCTTGCTGTGATACATAACATTTACTGCCGGTTAATTCAAACTCACTTAATTTTTTTTCAATATCATTTACCTCCAAAATAATTTCTTCGGTAATAAATCCTAAAAATTTCTGATTGCTAACCACCGGCAATTGATTGCATCTGAATTCTTCCATCCATACAATGGCCTTGTGCGCATCATCACCTGGTTTTAAGGGAGGCATTAAGTGATTTATTAATTCTTCTGCTGTCATGCTAAGTGCGTATAAAATCTTCTGTTAATTCATTAAACGTTTCCGGATGTTCCATCATGGGTGCATGACAACACTCATCAATAAATTGTAACTGTGAGTTTGGTATCAATCGATTAAACTCATGAGCTACCATTGGCGGAGTAATGGTATCGTTCAAACCCCATACCAATAATGTAGGCACTTCAATGAAGGGAAGCTCATTTGCAAGGTTGTTTCTCTGTGCAGATTTTGCAATGGCCACAATGCGCATACACTTGGGTATACTTTTGGTTGTTTCGAATACTTCATCTATAAGTTCTTTTCCTGCCGTTTTCGGATCATAGAAAGTATATTCTACCCGCTCTTTCACATAATCGTAACTTCCTCTTTTAGGGTATGAACCTCCCATGGTATTTTCAAACAACCCTGAGCTGCCGGTAAGT
>DAOLDI010000150.1:0-5669 GCA_035327445.1 Cyclobacteriaceae bacterium
CAGTTTAATACCAATATCCACTAAACTTTCTTGTCCGTTGTTTTCTGCAATGGCTCTTTTAATTTCTTCTTTCCAGTTCATCATTTCTTCTGCACTGGGTGGCGAACCAGGATCTAGTTGTGCGAGCAGAAAATTTCTTTCTTCCTGGCTTAACCATTGCTGACTTCTCAGTAAACCTTCAGCCGTGGCTATTTCACTTGGCGTAAGAACGGCATCTGACCATACGGTATAAAACAAAGGAAGAAATACATACAGGTCAGGATTGTTTTTAATTTCTGGTGATTGCAACATAAGCTTTCAATGATGGTCTATAAAATTAAACATTTAACAAGTCAGGATTACTTACCTTTTAAATAAGTTTTACTGCTTACCTTATATTTTCATAAAGCTGAGCTAATTCCTGTTATTATATTGAAAATCTTAAATACACATATGAATAAATTATACCTCGTTTTCTTAGCCTTTGTTACACTGTTTGCCTGTAATGTTGCTGAAGATGAACTGAGTCGCTGGCAAAGGCATGCCGACAATGTTACCATCGTCAGAGATAATTTTGGCGTACCGCATGTGTATGGCAAATCAGATGCCGATGCGGTTTTCGGTTTGCTCTATGCCCAATGCGAAGATGATTTTGCCCGGGTAGAAAGAAATTACATTTGGGCTACAGGTCGGCTGGCAGAAGTAGAAGGTGAGGCTGCGCTTTATAGCGATTTGCGCGCTAACCTGTTCATGACAAGAGAGGAAGCCATTGAAGAGTATGAAAAAAGTCCGGAATGGTTGAAAAAGCTTTGCCAGGCATTTGCGGATGGCATCAATTATTACCTGCATACCCATCCGCAAGTAGAACCAAGATTACTTACACGTTTTGAACCCTGGATGCCCATGTACTTTTCGGAAGGAAGTATAGGTGGTGATATTGAATCAATTTCCACCAGAAGAATTCAGGCTTTTTATGAGGATAAGGCCATATCATCATTACCAGTCATCAGACAGAAACATCTGGCTTTTGCAGAGCAGGAAAACCCTTTTGAAATTTCAGATCCGCAAGGTTCTAATGGTTTCGCTATTTCCGGTTCATTAACAGAATCAGGTAATGCCATGCTGCTCATTAATCCGCATACTTCATTCTTTTTTAGGGGAGAAGTACACATGGTAAGTGAAGAAGGTCTAAACGCTTATGGCGCAGTAACCTGGGGACAGTTCTTCATCTATCAGGGCTTTAATGAGAAAAATGGTTGGATGCATACATCCTCATATACTGATGTGATGGATGAATTCATGGAAACTATTGTAGAGCAGGAGGGAAAGAAATATTATCAATATGGGGAAGAACGCAGAGCAGTTGAAGAAAAAGAAGTAACACTGAGCTATATAAGTGGAGATTCTTTGATTCAGAAAACATTTCCAATTTACAGAACACATCACGGTCCCATCACGCATCAGCTTAAAGATAAATGGGTAGCTACAGCCATGATGTGGAATCCTTCCAAAGCTTTAGAGCAATCCTACATCAGAACAAAGACAAACAGTTATGAGGAGTTTTTGCAAATGATGGATCTGCGCACCAACTCATCTAACAATACAGTCTATGCCGATGCGGAGGGTAACATCGCTTATTTCCAGGGAAATTTTATTCCAAAAAGAGATGTACAATTTGATTATAGCAAACCGGTAGATGGCAGCAATCCTGCAACCGACTGGCAGGGTTTGCATGAAGTAAGTGAATGTATTCAACTTTTAAATCCGCCTAACGGCTGGATACAAAACTGCAATTCAACTCCTTTCACTGCAGCATTGGAGTACAGTCCGAAACCGGAAAACTACCCATACTATATGGCCACCGAACCTGAAAATTTCAGAGGCATACATGCCGTGCAGGTATTAAACGGACGCAATGGCTATACCATTGATAAACTTATTGAAACCGCGCATGATCCTTACTTACCGGGCTTTGCTAAACTTATTCCCGGACTGATTGAAGCTTTTGATAAGTCAGGTAAAAATTATACAGCACTCAGGCCTGCCATCGAAATACTTCGCAATTGGGATTTGAAAGTATCTAAGGAATCAGTTGCCATGACATTGGCCCATCACTATGGAATCCACTATCAGCAAAAGGGCCCGAGGCCTGAAGGATTAAGTGCGATGGAGCGCGTGAATTATTTCGGTACTGATACACCACACAAAGAACGCCTTGAAATTTTTTCTGAAGCAGTTCAAAAACTCAAAGATGATTTTGGTGATTGGAACATGGCCTGGGGCACGGTCAACCGCTTTCAAAGACTGGATGGTTCCATTGTTCCACGCCTGGATGATAATGAACCCAGCATTGCCATAGGTATGGCTTCAGGTAATTGGGGAGCATTGGCTGCTTATGCCTCCAGACCCGGACCGAATACTAAAAAATTATATGGCGTGCATGGCAATAGCTTTGTTGCCGTTGTTGAGTTTGGCGAAAAGGTAAAAGCTAAGAGCATTTTAGCAGGCGGACAAAGTGCTGACCCTGCTTCTCCTCATTTCTTTGATCAGGCCCAGCGCTATGCTGATATGAATTGGAAAGAGGTGGCCTACTATAGGGAAGAGGTTGAAAAGAAAGCAAAACATACTTACAAACCTGGAGCGTTCTAGTAATTGTAGATAGATATAATCCATACATGTATTTTTATTTTGAAGTTGAGGTATAATACCGATTTATCTTCCAAGTATTTCTGCGGTATCGAAATAATTTTTGCTTTGTTAATAAAATCACGTCCCAATTCCTTGATTTATAGGATTTTGCACTGATTATGCCTACATTGCGAAAATTTTAACAATTAATTAACCGAATTTGAACTAATTCGGCTTATTCATGTTCGAGAGACAGTATGAGACAACTAAAAATTAGCAAGCAGATCACCAACAGGGAGACCCAATCCCTGGATAAGTATTTACAGGAAATAGGTAAAGTTGACCTGATTACGGCAGAAGAAGAGGTGCAGCTGGCCATTAGAATAAAACAAGGTGACCCAATAGCATTAGAGAAGCTGACAAAAGCTAACCTCAGGTTTGTGGTGTCAGTAGCCAAGCAGTATCAGAATAATGGATTAACACTGGGCGACCTTATCAATGAAGGTAACCTGGGTTTGATTAAAGCCGCCAAACGTTTTGATGAAACACGTGGATTTAAATTTATTTCTTACGCAGTATGGTGGATCCGCCAGTCGATCATGCAAGCTTTGGCTGAGCAATCTCGTATTGTACGTCTGCCTTTGAACAGGGTAGGTTCTTTGAATAAAATCCACAGAACATTTGCAGATCTTGAACAACAGTTTCAGCGCGATCCTTCTCCTGAAGAAATTGCTGAAGTGTTAGAGATAACCAAAGAAGAAGTAGAAGCAACGCTGAAAGTATCAGGCAGACACGTGTCGCTTCACGCACCATTTGTGCAAGGTGAAGAGAATGGTTTGATTGATGTTTTGGAAGATGAGAGTGAAGAAACACCAGACTCTGACCTGATGGTGGACTCTTTGAAAAAAGAAGTACAGCGTGCATTAGCTACCCTAACTGAAAGAGAGGCTGAAGTTGTATCCCTGTATTATGGCTTAAACGATGGGCCTGCATTAACGCTTGAAGAAATTGCTGAGCGTTTTGATTTAACACGCGAGCGCGTGAGACAAATCAAAGAAAAAGCTACACGCAGATTAAGGCATTCATCCAGAAGTAAATCTCTAAAAGCTTATTTAGGATAATTTATATCCAGATATAAAGAACTAAACTCAGGTCAAAAGCCTGAGTTTATTTTTTTTATGGGGTTTACAGAGTACCTATTGCACAAGCTGAAATTCACTTGAGTCATTTCTATTGCCCTTAATGTGTGCATCCATTACATTTTTTTTACCTTTAGTCATTACCAAACCCTACGCATATGGCAAAGCATATTTCAAAGTCAAAAGCTGAAAGCTGGACAAGAAGATTCCAACAGCAAGGCAAAGGGGCAAAATCAGTTAAGTTTAGCAAAGAAGAAGTGCTTGCCTTATTAAATCAGCAGGGTTGCGAGGGCTTGAGAATCTACAATGCTTTTGCTGATGATAATGCCCAACACCCTTATACCATGTTTCTGGTGGGCACAACGGCAGATGGCAGCAATCTTTTGCCTGCCCAAGATGGTGATTTGGCAAATGATTACCAGATTTGGAATGATGGTATGCTTTGTCCACCTAATTGTCCTGATAATGATTTGTAATTAATATGGTTGCTTATAATATTTCAAACCTGCTGCTCACAATTTCTGCAGGCTTACTTTTTCTCTTTCCACTTCAAAAATTTAAGGTAGGTTCTCTTCAAATTAAACTGCTGGCATTTTATGGATTATGCAGTCTAATTTTTTCCGGATTGCAAAGAATACTTATCGAATTATTTAACGCTGCCTACTTAAATGAGAGCGGTAATGTTTTTGTATTGCTGGAGTTTATATTTTTTGTTTTAATTTTTTATCGGGCATATAAAGTCAATTACTTAAGGTTTGCTGTGTTGGCTACCATGATAATTTATGTGATACTTTATGTACTGGTGTTTATTTTTTATCAGGATTTATCTTATTCAATCATCAGGTTTGGACGGGATATGGGATTAATCATCTTCTCATTAAGTTATTTTTACTACCTCATTAAATATATGCCTGATGAAAACCTGCTGGGCATGCCTATGTTTTGGATCAGTGCGGTTGTAATTATTCATTTTTCATTTACATTGATTATCTCATTTATCATGAATTACACGATGCGTAATTTTGTTAATGAGTTTCTAATAATCTTGTACATAAGAAATTTCATAAGGGTTTTATTCTATATCAGTTTATTTTTAATTTCTTATTTTGAACTTGGTAAGCATAAATTAGTAAGACAAGAAGCATAACTCTTAATTATGAATTCCTATTCAACTGAATTCTGGCTGGTTTTTGTTGCAAGCTCCCTGGGTATGCTGCTATTGGCGGGTTCAATTGTGTTCTTTGTAATCTTTTATCAACGCAGAATGTTGCAGCATAAAGTAAGAGAGCAGCAACTGACTGCAGATTACCAGATAAAGATGTTACAGGCAACACTTGAATCACAGGAATTGGAGCGCAGAAGAATTGCTGCAGAATTGCATGATAGCATTGGAGGATTACTTTCGGCCGTCAGGGTTAATTTGTTCAATATGTTGAAGAAAGGAGCTACTGAGCAATCGATCAACATGCAGAAAGAATTAATAGATCAGTCAATAGAAACACTCAGGGCTATCGGAAGAGATTTAATGCCCCTGTCACTGGAACGCTTAGGCTTAAGTAGTGCCATTAAAGATTTATGCAGTCAACTTGCAGCCTCAACCGGAATTGACATAATTTTCAATGAGGAAGGTGAGGTCATCACCCTATCTCAAAAGCAGGCCATTGCACTTTTCAGGGTATTGCAGGAAATTTTGAATAACGCCCTTAAACATGCCAATACACAGAAAATTGAAATGAAATTTAAATGGGCAAATGCTTTAGAAATAAGCGTATGTGATTATGGTAAAGGTTTTGACTTTGAGCATCATAAAGAAAAATCAAATGGATTAGGCTTGTTTAATATTGAAAACAGGCTTAAATCAATTAGCGCAAAATATACATTTCAAAAAGATACTACCTTAGGCATGACAACTAACATCTATAT
>DAOLDI010000151.1:0-5667 GCA_035327445.1 Cyclobacteriaceae bacterium
CCGCCCGTTCCTACATCTAAAACACTACTACCCGGTTTGAACTGCATAACCTTAGCAATGCCTAATGAATGCAACACATGGTGCAGGTAAATATTCTCAATGTCTTTGCGTGAAATTACATTTATCTTTTCGTTCCACCCGGCATAAAGCGGGCCCAACTGCTGGAATTGTTTTAGCTGCTTTTCAGTTAAATCAGGAAAATATTTTTGAATTAAGGCTGCGCTCAACGTAAATACTTTTGGGCTCTACATGTGATCTTTCTTGTTCTTCACCAACTCGTACATGAGTTCTCTGGCGCGGTGAAGCTGAGCCTTTACGGTTCCCAATGGTGCGTCTAGCTCCTCTGCAATTTCTTCGTACGAAAGTTCTTCAAAGTAACGTAAGCGCACCAGACGCTGATATTTAGAAGGTAGTTTAGAAACAAACAATTGTATGAGCTCGTGCTTTTGTGCTTTAATGGTTTCTTCTTGCGGATTAAGATTGTGGTCTTCCATTTCAATAGAAACCACTACCCCATCACTATCCGTATAAGCACTGTTTATGCTCATGGTATCAATTTTTTTCTTGCGAATAAAGTCGATGGCATTATTGGTAGCAATTCTGAACAACCAGGTACTAAAAGTAAAATCCTTCTTGAATTTGTGTAAACTTTTGAATGCTTTTGAAAATGCCTCCATGGTCAGGTCTTCGGCATCATCTACATTTCTTACCATTTTAAGTATCATGTGATATACCGGGCGCTTATAACGCTGCAATAATTTGGCATAGGCCTGCTCATCTTCATGCTCAACAGCAAGATCAATCAACCTGAAGTCTTCTAGTGCCTTATCAGAAAATTGCCGTTTTAACTCCATGATACTCGTTTTTTGCTAAGCGCTCTGGCTCCGGTTGAAAGATAATAAAACAGGTATAGAAAATCTAAAAGAGGTAGCATCCAAATATTAAGACTGTGGCCAAGCCTCTTTGCATTACTACCTGCAGCTACCATCAGCAAGAGTAAACGACCAAGCATAATAACCAGTGGTATGAGTAGATCATTCATACTCATAAACATCCAACACAAGGCAGGCCAATAAAGGAAAAAGGAGAAATTATAAACCGACAGAATTAGCTTATCAGCCGTACTGTAATACTTTCCGGCATGCAAGTGCCTTAATTTCTGCTTCAAAAATGAAGACCACTTTTTCTTGGGTATGGAATATATCAGCGCCTCAGGGTGAACACAAACTGCGGTATTTTTCTTGTTTGCCAACCGATTCACTAGCAAATCATCATCTCCGCCTGCTACTGCAATATGCTTTTCAAAACCCCCGTTCTCCATGAAGACTTTTTTCCTGTATGCCATGTTTCGGCCCACTCCCATATAAGGTCGGCCAAAGGCAGCCATACCTGTATAAAACATTGCGGTAAGCCATGCCTCGTACCTGATGAATGCATTGAGTACACCTGCTCTCTTTTCATAGGGTGAAATACCTAAAACAAAGCTTATTTGTTCTTCAGCAAAAGCTGAAACCATATGACTTATCCAGTTTTCAGAAACAGGACGGCAATCGGCATCAGTAAAAAGCAACACTTCATGAGAAGATGCTTTTACACCCAACGTTATGGCATATTTTTTACTATTAACATGCCCCGGTAAATGATCAACCCTTAGCCATTTAAGCTGTTGATTTTGCTTGCTAAGCTCCAGCAGGTAATCGTAACTGCCATCATCAGACCGGTCATCAACTACAATCAACTCAAATTTACTATGCTCCTGCCCCAGTAGTTGAGGGATAAGCTCTTTTAAGTTCTTGAGCTCATTTCTGGCACAAACTATTACAGAAACCGGAAGGTCTTTATTGGGAAAAGTAGATTTGATTCTGTTGGAAGCCTGCCACAATACCAAGAAGTAAACAACATGCACTGCGCTTAACGAGAGTAAGATATATATAAGCATTAAAATTACAAGTGATCGGGTAAGAAAGGCACAAATATAACTACCCTCTCTTTATTTGATTGTATTATTTGATTTGAAATATGAGACACAGGGGGTTATACTAAAACTAAGCACTATGGCCAATAATATACTGGTAATCTAAAAATTGAATTAAATGATTACCAGACAGTATAGATTCTTGATGCTTTTGCTTACTTTCAATAAGTCAAATAAAATTGAGAAAATGACAAAGTACATTTACCATTTGATTCTGATAGTATGGCTTACATCGGGCATAAGTGTTAAGGGTCTGTCGCAGGAACCTTTTGTTACAACCTGGAAAACTGACAATACAGGCTCTTCCACAAGTACGCAAATTACCATTCCTACATTGGGCACGGGGTATAATTATACCGTGTATTGGGAAGAAGTAGACAATGAATCAAGCAACAACCTGGGTAATGAAATAGTCTTTGATGATGGAAATCAACCACATACGGTTTCATTTCCCAATGCCGGAACCTACCGGGTAAAGATTTCAGGGAATTTTCCTCTTATTTATTTTAACAATGGAGGTGACAGACTTAAAATACTAACTATAGAGCAATGGGGTGAAATCCAATGGTCATCTATGCAATCTGCATTTACAGGTTGCTCAAACCTTACATACAACGCCACTGATGCACCAGATTTGTCAGGAGTAACGAATATGAGTAACATGTTCGCAAATGCCTCCTCCTTTAATGGTGATTTAAGCACTTGGAATGTTAGCAACATAACTGATATGTCAAGAATGTTCTCTGCTGCAACATCTTTTAACGGGAATATATCCACATGGAATGTCAGCCAGGTAACTGATATGAATAATATGTTTTTTGCTGCTTTTGTATTCAACCAGGACTTATCAAGTTGGAATGTAGGAAGCGTTACCAATATGAGCTTCATGTTTACCAGTGCATTTCAGTTCAACCAGAATATATCAACATGGCAAGTCGGGCAAGTAACTACAATGCAATCCATGTTTGTTAATGCTTCTTCTTTTAATCAGAATATATCTGCATGGAATGTAAGTCAGGTCACAAACATGGCAAGTATGTTCAGTGGTGCTTCCGTTTTCAATCAAGAACTCGGAGCCTGGCAGGTTGGACAAGTAACTACAATGCAATCCATGTTCAATAATGCATCAGCATTTACCCAGAATCTATCTTCCTGGAATGTAAGCCAGGTTACCAACATGGAAAGTATGTTTAATGATGCATCTGCTTTCAATCAAAACCTTGGAGACTGGGACATAGGTAATGTTACAGTTATGACCAACATGTTTAACAACTCAGGCCTTTCAAGAGCAAACTACGATAATACGCTTAACGGTTGGGCTGCCCTATCTGTCCTGCAATCCAATGTTACACTTGGAGCTAACGGACTTATTTATTGCGATGGAGAAGCCTCCAGGAACAAACTTATTAATGATTACAATTGGAACATTATTGGAGATAATAAGGATTGCCCTGCCGTCATTCCATTTATCACTACCTGGGAAGTAAGCGGTGATCTCAGTATCACCATACCCACAATCGGTAGCGGCTATGATTATACAGTCGATTGGGGCGATGAAAATATCACTAGCGGGCATAATGGCAATGTTACTCACACTTACGGACAAGCTGGTATTTATACAGTATCAATAACCGGTGATTTTCCACGCATTCACTTTAACAACGAAGGAGACAAACTTAAAATTAAATCTATAGAGCAATGGGGAGATACAAAATGGACATCTATGGCGAATGCATTTTGGGGATGCGAAAATCTCACTTACAATGCAAGTGATACTCCAAATCTGTCGGAGGTAGAGAATATAACAAATATTTTCAGAGCCGCCTCACTATTCAATGGAAACATTGGCAGTTGGGACATTAGTAAAGTGAATAATATGCAGTCTGCATTTTTTGGTGCCACCTCTTTTAACCAGGATATTTCAGCATGGCAGGTAGGAAACGTAACTAATATGCAAAACGTGTTTTCGCTTGCCAATTCCTTTAATCAAAACATTTCTGGTTGGGATGTAAGTAATGTTAATAACATGGGTGCTATGTTTTTTGGGGCAAGTTCTTTTAACCAGAATTTATCAGTATGGCAGATAAGTAATGTTACAACTATGGTAAACATGTTCAATAACTCAGGTCTTTCAAGGGAAAATTATGATAATACACTGATTGGCTGGGCGACTCAAAATGTGCAGGCTAATGTTGTCCTTGGAGCCAGCGGACTCTTATATTGCGCAAGTGCAGATGCAAGACAACTACTTATTAACAACAAAAACTGGAGCATTTCAGGTGATGAATTTGACTGCAGAGTTGATCAGTTTATCACTTTTGAAGCACTTACTTCTTTAACTTTCGGAACCCCTTCCTTTGAGCTTACAGCAAGCGCTTCATCAGAATTGGAAATAAGCTATTCCAGCTCTAATGAAGCAGTTGCTACCATATCGGGAAGTCTCCTTACAATTACAGGTGTGGGTACAACTATTATTACTGCTTCACAGGAAGGCAATGACGATTACTATGCAGCAGAAAGCGTTATGCAGGAATTGATCGTAAATAAAGCAAGCCAAACAATTACTTTCGAATCCATCGCTGCTGTAACTTTCGGAGACCCTTCTTTTGAACTTGCGGCTACTGCTTCTTCGGGTCTGGAAGTAAGCTACACAAGTTCTAACGAAGATGTAGCAAGTATTTCGGGCAATATAGTTACCATACTAACTGCAGGCTCTACAACAATTACTGCAAACCAGGATGGGAATGAGAACTACTTTGCAGCAGAAAGTGTGCAGCACGAATTGCTTGTCAACAAAGCAAATCAGACAATCAGCTTCGAAACGATAGACACTCAATTCTTAGAAGATGGCTCAATTGCATTGAATGCCACAGCTACATCTGGATTACAAGTGAGCTATGAAATTTTAAATGGACCTGCGACAGTTTCCGGTAACATAGTAAACTTTACAAATCCTGGTCCTGTAACAGTCAGAGCACTGCAACAAGGTAATGAAAATTATATGCCTGCCCAACCTGAAGATCGTTCGTTTGTAATCACAAATGTCACAGCCCAAGAGGATGTACTAAAGAGTATCGGCTTTAAAATATTTCCAAATCCTGTGAAGGATTATCTGAATGTTGAGTTTAACACGACTAAGATAGTAGAGTTAAAATTAATTAATGTTTATGGTGCTGAAGTCCTTAGTTTATTGCCAGTATCTCCGCAATATACTGATGTAAGTCACCTTAATAAGGGTTTATATCTGCTTCAAATTATTACACCTAAGGGGGTGACTTCATTTAAAGTACTGAAGGAATAATTATCAGAATTGGAACCCTTTCAAATAAAGTATGGCATTGTTAAACTTCATTGTTCTATTTTTGCTCCCAAATTGAACAATGAAGTTTTTATTACTCGCCAAAGACCAACAAAGCAAGGCACGCGCAGGCCTTATTGATACCGCTCACGGGCAAATTCAAACACCCATATTTATGCCTGTGGGTACGGCAGGTTCTGTAAAAGCGGTGCACCAACGTGAACTGAATGATGATATACAGGCTAAGATTATTTTAGGCAATACTTATCATCTATACCTTAGACCTGGAACCGATTTATTAAAAAAGGCCGGAGGATTGCATCGTTTTATTGGTTGGCATGGACCCATTTTAACTGATAGTGGCGGCTACCAGGTGGATTCGCTTTCCGAAAAC
>DAOLDI010000152.1:0-5651 GCA_035327445.1 Cyclobacteriaceae bacterium
ATCCAGCACAGTTTATGTTAGTTGGCACAAAAAACCCTTGTCCTTGTGGTTACTATAATCATCCGGAAAAAGAATGCGTATGCGGACCGGGCGTAGTGCAGCGTTATCTGAGCAGGGTAAGTGGCCCATTACTCGACCGAATAGATTTACATGTGGAAGTTACACCCGTAACATTTGATGAAATGACGGCCAGGCGCAAAGTTGAAAACAGTGATGAGATAAGACAGCGCGTGGTTATTGCAAGAGAAAGGCAGGCAAAGCGATTTGAAAATGTTACGCAGATTTATAACAATGCCATGATGCCCGCTAACATGGTAAAAGATGTATGTCTTATTTCTGAGGCCGGTAAAAATTTATTGAAGACGGCCATGGAGCGCTTAGGGCTCTCGGCCCGCGCTTACGACAGAATTTTAAAAGTATCGCGCACCATTGCCGACTTAGCCGGCACTGAAGACATACAGGTTGAACACCTGGCAGAAGCTATTCAATACAGAAGCTTAGACCGTGAAGGTTGGGCGGGGTAAGATTGTTGATTTTGGTTCTTTAGATATAATACTTATATTATTTGTAATGTTTAAGGTCGAAGGGAACTAATTGTATGATAATCAAATAAATGTAATGATAGATAGTTTAGAGAAAATATCTAAAATTGGTATTATATTAATCTTATTGGGTTATTTCAATTTATATTTTTATTACTCTTCATTTGGTGTAAATATTTTTCCATATTTGGAAACTACTGAATTAATTTTTTCTTTTTCATCACTTTCCCATTCAGTTTTTTTAATATTTTTTCTCATTGTGTTAGTTGGATTTAGTTTCCCTTCATGGGAAGAGAGGAATGATAAGCACAGCAATAGTTTGAAGAAAAATCTATTTTGGAATATTCTAATTACCTGTTTTGGTGTTATGCTAGTAATGTTAGTAAATATTATTCCCGTTAGGATAATAAATTTTTATGAACTAATTATTTATGATGCAATATGTCTGTCTTTAATTGTATACTTTTATTTAAGTTACAAACCGACATATGAGAGAGCGGAAAAACATTATTTAAAGGGTTTATTAACTCTTCTTTTATCGCTCGTTTTTGTTTTTACTAGGGCTTATAATAGTGTAAAAAATATTGTTAGTGGTTATCCAAAATACTCAATTGAACTAACCATAGATTCTTATGATATAATTGCAACTAATGATTCAATTTGCTATATAGGCTCAACTAACAACTATACATTTTTTCATAACCTTAAGAGTAGAGAGAATAGAATTATTCCAAACTCGGAAATAAGAGATATAAGAATTAAGGAATTAAGAGGGGGATTATGAACAAGGGCATATTTTTTATATAGTAATAAAAGCTTGTTTTGAGGAGGCACTAATCATGGTAGAAAAGTGAAATAAACCCATCTATGCACTCAAGTTGCGCGGGGTCCCTTGCGAAACCCCGAAAGGAGACACCGCTTTGAAAGAATATTAAAGCTTTGTTTTTTTTGTCGCTTTGATTTTACTAATACTTCTTTTCGAATGGAGAATCCTCAATACTTGAACTTCTTCTTTTCCTATTCGATAAATGATATAGTGTGCATCTAAAATAATCCACCGATACATTTTAGATTTTGTGCGGAGGTAACGACATTCAGGAAATACCATGTAGTTATATGAAAGCCGCCCGATGAGTTGCCAGATTTCATTTTCGTAAACTTCAGTTTGGGTTGGCCCAAAAGTTTCAAGACCATATTGATAGACATCATGAAGATCAAAAAGAAACTGAGCAGAAAGTTTTACTTCTGCAGTTTTTCCTTCTTCCATGTTGAAACAATCTTTTTCGAATCCTCAGTGGTGTAAAAAGGTCCCTTCTCTGCCTCTTTAATACCTTTTTTGAATTCTTCAGGGGATAAAGATTTTCCAGGAGATGTCCAGTTTTCCTTTCTGGTATTTTTTAGCTTGTTTCCCATGTAGGCAATTTAAGTATTTAACAGCATATGTATTGTTCGAGGTTCAAAGTGATGCCACATATTTATTTACTCAATCATCACTTTCTTGAAATGACTTATTAGAATTAAGCTTTGACACAATCGCATATAACAAAGTATCAAGTTACCCGGGATCTCTCCCGAAACCCCGGACGGAGATACAGCTGTGATAGAGACATCTCAATTTTTTATCGAACTCTATAAATCAGGGTCAAATATCACCCTATTACTCTCTAAAAAGTATAATACAGCGATCAATCTGGTTATAAAAACACCCTATAGCAATCGTTTACGTAATTATTTATGAAAAATAGGCTTCAATTTTAACCCTGTCTGCTTAAAATTGCTCATCAATCAACCAAAAAACCTATGAGCAAGCCTAAAAGACATTACCTCATTATTTTTCTGATACTGGCCGCTTTGCAACTCATTGTTTTGAGTCAATCGGCACAGGGACCGGAATTAGAAAACCCCGATGCACTGGCCATTGATAAGTCAGACACCGCCTGGATGATAGTAGCCACTGCTTTCGTTTTATTCATGACACCCGGTCTTTCATTTTTTTACGGAGGTATGGTGAGTGCGCGTAACGTAATCTCAACCATGTTGCAAAGTTTTATTGCCCTGGGTGTGGTGAGTTTACTTTGGTATCTGGTAGGTTTCAGTCTTGCATTTGGAGATAGCATAGGTGGCTTCATCGGCAATCCGCTTACATTTTTCAGTTTTAAAAATGTTGGCCTTGCACCACATCCTGATTTCGCGCCAACATTTCCATTCTTGCTTTTTGCATTATTCCAGTTAAAGTTTGCCATCATTACTCCGGCACTTATTACCGGAAGTTTTGCCGAGCGCGTGAAGTTCAGCTCTTATCTCATTTTCATGTGTTTGTTTTCACTACTTATATATGCGCCACTTGCGCATTGGACCTGGCATCCGGAAGGATTTCTGCGCAACTGGGGTGTGCTCGATTTTGCCGGAGGCACGGTGGTGCATATGTCAGCTGGCTTTGCTGCACTTGCCGGAGCTTTTGTTTTAGGTAAACGTGCAGAGTTAAAAACCAGTCCCGCAAATATTCCCTTTATCATCTTAGGCACCGGCATGTTGTGGTTTGGTTGGTTTGGATTCAACGCAGGTTCAGCACTTGCGGCAGATGGTTTGGCTGTGCAGGCTTTTGCCACTACCACTATGGCCTCAGCTTCGGCTATGATTACCTGGGTTTTGTTTGATGCACTGGTTGGCAGAAAAATAAGCGCCATTGGTGCTTGCATAGGCGCAGTAGTTGGTTTGGTTGCCATTACACCTGCTGCAGGTTTTGTGACAATTGGTCAAAGTACATTTATTGGATTCATCGCGGCCATTATCAGTAACCTGGCTGTCTATTATAAGAGCAGAACTTCTTTAGATGATACCCTAGATGTTTTTCCTTGCCATGGTTTGGGCGGAATAGTAGGTATGTTGCTTACCGCTGTTTTTGCTGCTGATGTTGGATTGATATATGGAGAAACAGAAACTTTCAAATACCATGTAATTGCACTCTTCATTGTGGCGGGTTTTACTTTTGGCGGCTCATTTCTCATTTACAAAGTAACCGGCATGATTACTACCCTGCGGGTTACACAAGAAGAAGAACGCATAGGTCTAGACATTAGTCAGCACAATGAAAGTCTGCATGAGGCAGCTTAGTATTGATTAACCTGTAACCTAACTTTTAATGAAGCTTATGATGGCCCTTCAATTGTTCATCACAAGCTTCTCTTTTAATTATAGTTGTGGCATCGGGCTTGTTAAAGCTAAAATCTGCCCGCTTATCTGTATTTTAGGGGCTTATATGAGATTACTCCTGGTAGAAGACGATCCTAATCTGCTCTCACTCATCAGAAAGGGCTTTGTAGAACTTAATTATGATGTTACGGCCGCCATGGATGGTGAAACGGCTTTGAGAATGGCAGCCACACATCAGTTCGATGCGGTGATACTTGATATTATGCTGCCAGATATGAACGGCATAGAAGTATGCAGAAGAATCAGGGCGTCAAAAAATTACACTCCGGTTATCATGTTAACAGCATTGAGTAGCAATGAAAACATTGTTTCGGGTTTAGATACAGGAGCTGATGACTACCTGGTAAAGCCTTTCAAGTTTACAGAACTTGAGGCGCGTGTAAGGGCTATAGTGCGCAGGGCTGCTTTATCAAATACAACGCCCAATGCTATAATAGTGGCTGATCTTGTTGTTGATCTCAATGCTAAAGTAGTTACGCGTTCGGGCAATCTCATCAAACTAACTGCAATGGAATTCAAAATACTTGAATACATGGCACGCAACAAAGGCACAGTGCTAAGCAGAAATCAACTCCTTGAAAATATCTGGGATATTAATTTTGATATGAGTACAAATGTGGTGGATGTTTATATGAACTACCTCAGGAAAAAGATTGATAAACCCTATAAAGAAAAGCTGATTCATACCATTAAAGGTTTGGGCTATGTATTAAAGCCCGAAGAAACAAATGAAAACGAGAACTAGGATAACGCTTACTTATGCTATCTTAACAGGTATCACAGTTGTGTTGCTTAGCACCACTGTATTCTATCTCGTAAAAACCAATAAGCAACAGTATTTCATCAGTCGCTTAAAAGACAGGGCCAGCATTGTGGCACAGGGTGTTTTTGAAAATGATGAATTAATCAGAAACCTGAAGAATGAATATCTTGATCCGCTGCCCGATGAGAAAGATTATGTAATCAAAGCAAATCCTGCTGCCGGAACATTTGAGTATGACATCAGCATAAAAATTCCGTCCCAGTTTTACAGAAATGTAATGCAGTTTACATCAGACTGGATGGTAGATGATGATTATGTTTTTCACTACGGCCAATTGATGAGTGAGCAAGATCAGCACTATATTATAGTAGTAACCGCCAAAGATGAATTAGGCAAAGAGCGATTGATGTTTTTGCGCACAGTATTGATTTTTGGCAGCATTGGTTCAATGTTTATGGCAGTAATATTAGGGGGTATTTTTGCTCACAGGGTAATTAAACCGGTTTCAGATATTACCCGCGAAGTAAATCGCATCAGCGCATCTAATTTGCATAAGCGTTTGCCTATGTCAACTGCGGTAGATGAAATAGAATTACTCAAAAGTACTTTCAATGATATGCTCGACAGGCTTGAGACCTCTTTTGAGATACAGAGTAATTTTATCAACAATGCATCTCATGAACTAAAAACGCCCATTGCTACCATCATGGCTGAGATTGATATATTATTAACTAAGCCAAGAGAGCCGCAAGAGTATAAAGAGGCATTGGAGAATATTTACTCTCAAACTCAGAAACTAGGTAGTTTAACTGAAAGCCTGTTAAAACTTACTCAAACCGGCTATGATGGTGAAAAGCAGGTTTTAGATATTGTGCGCATTGATGAAATACTGCTGGAGATAATGGGTGACCTCAACAAACGTTATCCTGATAATAAAGTAAACCTGCGTCTGGCAGATATGCCCGAAGACGACCTGCTGCTAACCATACCCTGTAACAAGCCCCTGCTTAGTCTGGCATTAATGAACATCATTACCAATGCAGTTAAATACTCCGATAACCAGGAAGTGTTTGTGACCCTTACAGCTGATGAGGAGATAATTAAAATCGTTATTACAGATATAGGTATAGGTA
>DAOLDI010000153.1:0-5598 GCA_035327445.1 Cyclobacteriaceae bacterium
CCCAAAACAGTATGGGTAAACTTGTATGAGAAGCATCCTTTTCTTCAGCGGTTTTGGCTCAAGACCATTGAGTATAACTACATTGGCATGGAAGAGCGGGTTTTTCACCAAATAGCCCTCAGTGCAGAACAACGCTACCAGTGGATGCTGGAAAATTATCCTCGGTTCAACAAGGAGGTGCCTGCTAAATATATTGCGTCTATGCTTGGAATCACCCCAAGACACCTAAGCCGTATTAGGGCAAAGAGAGGTTGAACCATATAAGAAATTTAAGTGCATAGAAGAAAAAGTATTAAACTTATATGTCCTAATATGGTTTAAATAAAATCAGTCATCAAGCAACCTGAATAATTCATTTACATAGGTCTTCTGTCCAACCTGAAAAATATTCTTGGTGTTAAACTTGATCATTAAGCCCTCAGGGGAATTGAGCAGTTTCATATAAGTGATAATTTGAGCCTCGTGAACAGGCAAAATATGTTCTACAGCTTTAAGTTCAACCACTAAAATATTTTCAACAAAAAAATCACATTTCAATTCAGTATCAATTTCTAAGCCCTTGTAAAGAACCGGAACCATTAATTCAGATTGAAACTGCAGCCCTCTGATGCTTAATTCCTTTTTCATGCATTTATGATAGACACTCTCCAATAAACCGGGCCCCAAAGCTTTATGGACCTATATAGCTGCTCCATTTACTTGATATACCAGATCATTCAAATAGGTTTTTGTAATTTTCATCTCAATTTTATTTAAACCATATAAGCAAATAGAAGAGATCATTTAAACTTTATATGCTCTTATATCCCTTAATATGGTTCGTTTTTTAAAACTATATAAGACATAGAAGGGCATAAGAGAAAAGTCACACAACTTATATGTTCTTAAATTTCTTATAAGGTTCATTCACGAAATGGACAAATGTCATTTCTATCCTCTTCAATAGCTCCTTCCTTTGTATCAAACAAAATACAAATGGAAAATGAAAAACTTAATCACTCTCGCAATCGCTTTCAGTCTGGTACAATTTAGCTTGGCGCAGGAAAGCAAAAAGGAAAGAACTTCAGAATGGAGTTTAGTATTTGGATTAACACAACCGCTCTTTACCAATGGTTTCAATTTTGAAGTTGACTATTGGGCTGAAAAATGGATGGTGGATTACTCCCACGGTATCGGCTTGGAATTTACCGGTGACTTTGTGACCGCTGAGGCACAAAATCAGCAACTGGCTTTCAATATCACCCACTCGGTTGGTTTTGGCTTCGGCTATCGCATCAGCAAAGGATTGAATATACGTGTCGAACCCAAGTGGCATGTATGGGAGGTCTATTATGCAGATGCTTTCAAAAGCAGTGAAGGACTAATCGATACTTATACTACTTATACACTCGGACTGGGGCTATACTATCGATGGACACCTTTTGAGAAGCAAAACAATGCTTTGAAAGGACTGACCATTGCACCCAATGCGCGCTGGTGGCCCAACATTGCCACTACTTTAGTAAATAACGAACTGAGCTACTTCAATAGCCGCACTGGGCAAAATGAGATCCATCAGGCCAACAACATTGGCATGGGCAATACTCCCTTCTTCGTGAATGTAAGTATTGGGTATACGTTTGGACTGAAATAAATTCAATGCAAAAGATACACCACTTATCACTAAAAATGCCTTAGTGATAAGTGGTGCATTAGTGCCATCAAACCTCAAATTCGGCATTAGACATTGAAGTAATGCGATCAACAAGCAAAGCTTTCAATTGATATTGAAAATCAAGAATTTGTCTTTAAAAAACCTAAGGGCTAACATGCTTTCAAGAGACAAAAAACAAGAGTGGATTGCACACCGCAAATCATTGGTATGGGAGCCTGAGATTCTCATATCAGGTATTGTATTGATCGGACTATTGCAGGTCCCTCAACTGCTTGACCGCTTGCAGCGCTACCTCAATGATTGGGGACCTCAAGTTTTTTTTTATGCCAATGTTGACGAACTGTTGATTGCGTTTCTTAAAACAAGTGTCTTTTTTTTGGTAGCAGGTCTTATTGTCAATTTATTCATGCGATCCATCTGGGTGGTGATGATAGGAATGTCCATAGTTAATCCTAGAGGCTTGGACCTCAGAAGACTTAAATTTCAACCCTTTTATGAGCGAAAAATAACCAAATCTATTGCATTTGAGGAAAACATACTGAAGTTGGAACAGCTATGCTCCTATATCTACTCACTTACCTTTTTTTCTTTTATGTGCGTGATCGGGATATTTTTTGTGCTGTTGATTGTAGGTGGAAGTTTTATGGTAATCTCCTCAATAGTTCCTCCTGAGAATAAAATGCATTGGTTGTTTTCCAACGAACTAATTGATTTCATCCTCAAATTTTTAGGGGCATTACTGCTACTCGATTTTATTTCATTGGGTTGGTTTAAACGCATCAAATGGCTGGCATGGGCATATCGACCATTTTATGTGTTGCTAAGTTTTTTGACGCTTTCTAAATTTTATCGGGGCATCTACTACAGCCTCATCTCTAATTTCAACAAATGGAAAGTATTTGTATCCTTGATAGTTTTGATTTTTGCTATCATTTACGTCTGGGGAATTCAACAAGATGAGGAATTTTTATTCTATCAATCCAAAATGTATGATACTACAATTGGAGTAGCAACTTTTGATGGGTATTACCGAGACAGAAATGCCCAACGCATGAGCAGTTGGATGCATATCCCAAGTATGCATGTTCATGATGATGTGCTGGAGGTATTTGTAGCGCATAAAGCCGCCCTGGAAGACTCAATACTTAGCGTATATGGCCGCATCAGTGGGCATAGTCGGGAAGAAATTTTGGAGAAAAAAGAGCTGAAAATAAATGCGTTTAGCCATTATTATCGCTTTCAGCTAAATCAGGAAGAACTCCCCCCTGTTGCTTTGACCTTTATCAATATGAGCGAATACAATCAAAAAGGAGTTGTAGGCTTTATACGTCTGGATTCCTTATCCCATGGCCTTCATCGTATTGGCCTCAGGCTCAATCAGGGAAGTGATGGTATTAAAATAACTGAAATTCCATTTTACAAAATAAGTGATGGAGCAAATTATCAACAAAAAATTATCAATGATGCAAACTAAATTACTTAATTGCGCAATTTGTGCTTTGCTTTTGCTCCTGAGTGCTTGCAATGCCTTTCATATGATGCCTTCACGCAAAATCGAAGCTTTAAGTTTTGAATCAGAAGGTGATCAAAGACCAATTCCTTTTACTTTTCAATCTACTGAAAATACATCAAGTTTAGTCACGCTCAATGAGCAATATGCGCTTGGTGAATTAGCCAAAGATGCCGATGAATTGAGCCGGGTACTTGCTCTGCTGGATTGGACAAGAAACCGATTCGAACATAGCGGCAGCAATCAACCCTCAGATTTCAAAGTACTTACTATACTCAAAGAAGCTGAGGAAGGGAATAAATTCAGATGTGTGGAATATGGTATTGTATTGAAAAGCGCCCTTTCGGCTCAAGGTTTTCAGGCTAGAACTTTAGGGCTAAAAACAAAAGATGTAGAAATTACCAAAATAGGAGCGGGACATGTGCTCACCGAAGTATGGTTGAATTCTCACCAAAAATGGGTGTTAATGGATGGGCAAATCAATGTCATGCCAATGCTTAATGAGGTACCGCTTAATGCTGTAGAGTTTCAGCGCGCTATTATAGAAAAAAGCGACTTCCAACTGGTGAATGCACATGGAGAGCTAAGTAAAAAAGAGCGAAAAAAGTATCTGCGCTTCATCCCTCACTATTTGTATTATTTTGATTACCGGCTCGATCAGCGTGAAGTAAGCCTGAAAGAAATGAACATTTATGATGACAAACCATTTATCATGCTTTTGCCGATTGGTGCCAAAGAGCCTACAGTCTTTCAGCGAAAACATGAAATGGATGGCTTTATTTTCACCAATTCATTGGCCGAGTTTTATGCAAAACCAAACTAATCATGAATAGCAGGTTGGTACTTTCAACTATTTTATTGCTAATCACAGCACAATGCTTTCCTTTATATTTAGCGGCTCAGAATAAATTGCAACATGAGAATGAAGTCCAAACAGTTGAAGCCTGGCTGGGATTCCGAAGGGGTTTTAGCAACACACCCATTCCTGATTTTCCTGTATGGGGTGCAACAGAGGGATTGGTTAACCTACCAGATCGGCTGCGTAATCAGCTAATTGGTTTTGATGTCTTTTTACAAAAAGGAAGACTTCCATTTTTATTTAGTACAGAATTGAATCTACCCCGCTTGTTGCAAACATACCCTTACCTTACCAATATATCTTTTGAAGCAGGTTACGTGCTCCTTGATGAGCGTGTCAACCTCCGGCTTATGGCGGGACCCGGCATCGGGGTTATGACCATTCGCTTTGTAGGAGGTATTCCGGATTCGTTTCGCAACTTACCATACAACCATTCAGAGGCCATTGCCCGTGCTCATGCTTTATCACTCAGGGCCAGTCTATTAGCATCTTATCCGATTTTTCCTAGAAAAGAAATTTGGGGTAAGCCAGTTCTGTTGGCCAATTTGGGCCTGCAACAAAGGCTTTTGCACAGTGGCTTTCGCTATGGAGAGCCCGACTTTTGGACTTTTGACGAGCGCTTTATTTCTGAGCCTGTAGATATCCCTAAATTTTATAAGCGATCATTATGGCTAAGTGTAGGCCTGGCATTTCGGATGATTTGAATTTTTCATGCCACGGATACACGGATGAACACGAATAAATATTAGTGACCAATCGTGTATTAGTGGAATTTAAATCAGCTCCTTGTAACTTTTCACCCTTAGCTGAAAGCTCAGCTATCTGCTCAATCCTTGCCTTTCGTATCTTCTCGGTTTTGGCCAATTTAATCCATCAAAGTACAAAGCGTTTGCTCGAATCATTGATCTCGCGGAAAAATTCAGTTGCTCCGGACTTTTTGGCCAAGGCGTTTTGCAGATCCTCAGGCGTCAAAAGCTTATCCACGTCATCCATAAAATCCCACAAGCCATTTTGCTTGGAAACTTCAATAGATCTATAGCCTGCATCCTGAATTTTACCTGCTTCAATTAATTATGCCGCCCGATCTTTGTAGGTCTTTGCCCAATGTTCAATTCTCCTGGGAGATATCAATTGCATGGTGCGGTGCTCGTCCAGCTTTCTTCGGATACCATCAATTCAGCCAAAACAAAGTAGTTCATCCAAAACCTGTGAAGTAGATACATAGTTGTCAGGCATAGATTTTTTGAAGGTTACCAACCATACACCTTCTTTTTGTTGATGGTTTTTTGCAAGCCACTCTCTCAATGTCCTCCTGCGAACTGACTTCTATTTTTTCAAACTTATCTGTTTGGATCACTTTACATGTTCATTTATACCCCCGCAATATCCCTGAACTTCACACTTTGGCGTTGGCTCAGGTCAATCTTGTGGCCGCTCTGAAGTTCTATCATGAGTGCACTATTAAAATAAGGATCGATTTTTTTGATGAAGTTCATATTAAACATGTACTGCCTGTTGGCTCGAAAAAAAACTTCTTCCGGCATGCGGTTTTCCATATAGGTAAGCGACCTGTGG
>DAOLDI010000154.1:0-5587 GCA_035327445.1 Cyclobacteriaceae bacterium
AACATCTATATTAACTTATGAATAAGCTAAAAGTCTATATTGTTGATGACCACACTATTTTTAGAAAAGCAATGGTAAGTATGCTTCAGGGTTTTGATAGGGTAGCTGAAGTAAAAGATGCGGAAAATGGAAAAGAATTTCTGGAAATTATTAAATATGATCAGCCAGATGTTGCCATAATTGATTTGCAAATGCCTGTGATGGATGGAGTTGAAACTTCTAAAAGAATTCTGGCTAAGTATCCTGATATCAAGATCGTAATATTAACCATGTTGGATAATGAACAATACATTATTCATATGATAGAAATGGGTGTACATGCTTTTTTGTTAAAAAATACAGATCCTGATGAATTGGAGAAAGCCATCTACACGGTATACGATAATGACTTCTACAACAATGAAATAGTAGCTGCAGCATTGAGAAAAAATATTAAAGCGGCTGCACAATCTTTACAAGGTAGAAAAGTAGAATTTACTGAGCGAGAGAAGGAAATAATACTACTCGTATGTCAGGACCTTACCAATAAAGAAATTGGAGAGAAGTTAAACATAAGCGACCGAACAGTTGAAACTCATAAATCCAGAATCATGGATAAAATCGGTGCAAAATCTGCCATTGGAATTGTAAAATTTGCTTACGATTCCAAAATGATTTCTTAATTCCGTCAAATTTCTTTGTACGTAATTTCCCTGAATTTATTCAGGGTTTTCCCTGAATGCTTACCCACTTATTCTGTCAAAAACCTCTAAATTCTTCGAATTTTAAAGCTTTCTTTTCGATTACGCCATTTTTAATGTTGTCTTAAGGTTGCGTTTAAAACTTCTGACAGATATTTAGGCAAATACTTAGTTAGTAATTGTTAAAAGCTTCTTCATGAAAATTCTGGTTGTTCACAGACAAGTCGAAATTGCTCAAAAGATCAAAACACATGTAAATGCTCAAAATTGTTTCATCAACTATTGTGATACTGGCTTAGATGGACTTTTTGCTGGCAGACATGAATCATTTGATTTCATTTTTTGCGAGATCAACTTGCCTGTGATTTCCGGAATTGAGATGATCAGATCTCTGCGTATGTCATCATCCAATATAAATACGCCTGTAATTTTTATTGCTGAAGATGCTAATGATAAACTAATCCATTTAGCGGAAACCCTGGATGTGAAGTATGTAATAGATATCAGCCAGTTTGATCAAAAACTGGATGAATTATTGCTTCATGTTGTATTGGAAGAAAGAAAAGCCATAAACTAAGAATAGATATAAAAATGAATCCATTCGTTGATGAATTACAAAAAACTGATATTCCGAATCGAATAAAAGGACTTGAGACGAAGGTATTTTCAGATGTAATTGATATTGAAGGTTACCAATATGTTGATTTAATTCTTGAAGGGCCGGGCAATGCTTCAATTGCTTTATGCGGATATACATATGTACTTGAACAATGCGGTATCCGGTTTTTTAATCTGGCCGGAAGTTCTTCCGGAGCTTTGAATGCCGTTATGCTGGCGGCTTTACAAGAAGGGTATAGCACTAAGTCTGAAAAACTTGCCAGTATTTTGTACAAAACTGATTTAAGTACCTGGCAGGATAACGACCGCTACATAAAGTGGCTATTAAATAAACTCAGCAGTAATGCAAAAATGAAAAGCTTGTTTTTACTCTTGAGCATTGGAGATTTGTTAAAAATACTTAACAAGAAACACGGATTAAGTTCAACAGCCAATCTCGAAAAATGGTTAAGCAAAGAGTTAAATAAGCTTGGTATCAATACAATTTCTGATTTGGAAATCAGGAGGAAGAGATTAGCTGAAGATTTAAGGTTAAGATCCGGAGAAAATTATCTCTTTGAGAAGGCTCAGTTATCTATAATTGCGGCAGATATTACCACAAGGACCAAAGCAATATTTCCTAAGATGGCTTCTTTGTATTGGCAAGATCCTGATTTGATGAAGCCTTCACAAATCATTTGTGCAGCAATGGCTACACCTTATTTGTTTTATCCATATGAAATAAAGCCAATCCCTGCTGCTCAGCATAACGGTAAATTATTTATTGATAGTAATATTAATATTACTGAGCGTATTAGCCAGCAAGAATTTCAGGAGACTTTACCAGATAAGTTCAGGTTTGTTGATGCAGGTGTATTTAGTAATTTCCCTGCAAATCATTTTCATAGAAAAGATGGTTTACTGCCCCGAAAGCCAAGTTTTGGCGTGCGAACTTCTGTAAGTTCAGGCAAGCATAATGACAAAAGCGATATTGCTGATTATTGTATTAATATCACCGATACTTTCAGAGAAATAAATGATCAGGAGTTTTTACATCGTAACCCTGATTATGAGCAATTGATTACGAAAATCAATCCGCCTAAAGACTTACATACTTTTGAATTCAATTTGACGGAAAGTCAGAAAGCCGCCTTGTTTTTAGCAGGCGCAAAAGCTGCCATCAATTTCCTGGAGAGATTCAACTGGGGCTTGTATAAAGACACCAGATCGATAACTTTATC
This sequence comes from Cyclobacteriaceae bacterium, assembly GCA_035327445.1. GTDB lineage: Bacteria > Bacteroidota > Bacteroidia > Cytophagales > Cyclobacteriaceae > DAOLDI01. Next base: position 2,519 of record DAOLDI010000154.1, read on the forward strand.
GCGAATTAATCCTTTAGCATATATGAACGGAGTAGATGTTTTCCGTCTTTACAATATTCCTAATTAGGTATTGTGTGAGCTTAATCTTTATTTGTCTTCGTCAGCATTAATGCTGACGAAGATTTTTTATGAAAGATTATTTCTGTTGTAGCGGAATTATAATTTTCTTTCTTTCCCAGATTAATTCCAGTGTATCTTCGGTAATCACATAACGTAAACGTTCTTGATTATTTTCAATCATCTCTTGTTTAACTGATAACTTTAAAGCATCTTCCTGCTCATTGTATTTGTCAGCAAGATGCTGCTTCCAGTTTTTATTCAGAATAAATACCCACTCATCTTCTGAAGGAATGGTAAATAAGGCATACTTGCCTGCTTCAACTTCATTACCAGCAAACATTAGGGGCGCGTCAAAACTTATACTTGTAGCCATATGCGCACCAGTAACCCAAACCTGATTGTAAGGAACAAGTCCGCCCCAGATGATTCTGCCTCTAACAGCAGGACTGTGATATTCTATCAATACATTAACATCACCTACCTTACCTGCTGCGTAAGCTTTTAAACTTCCTTTCAGGGTATCAGGGGCTGATTGGAATTCAATGATATTGCCATCCGGAAAGGTGTTGTCGCTGGAACTTACTTTACTTTCATTTGAAACTCCTTCTGAGGATTGCTTTGTGCTACATGCATAGAGGGATGTAAAAACCAAGAAAGTAATCAATGAAAAATACTTCATAGATGGTATAATAGAGCAAGGTTTTAGTTTGTTATCATCAGTTCAATTCCAAAATTCATTTGATTAACACCAAATAGTCTTATCTGTTTTTGAAAGGGTAGACTATAATCAAACCTTGGTCTTATTAAAAGTTTTTCACTTAATGCATACTCTATACCTGCTCCAAGCGTAATCATATCTGCACCATAATGGGTTTTAAAAAGGCTATTACCCTGACTGAAAATATTTTCATACCTCAAACCCAGTAACAATTGCTTGTTTAATGGCATGATAGGAGTTTGATGGAATTTGAGCGTAAATCCAGCAGAAAATAAATGCGCAAGGCCCCTTACTTCATTTTTTGCAACAGTAGAGATTGATTCTGATGTAAATTGATAGTATTCATAAGAAAAGTCTTTACTAAAGAACCTATAACCCAGGCCATATTCTATTTCGGTAGTCTTACTAAGCTTGCTGATGTTTCCATATTCAAGCCCTAAGCCTATTCTGTTCCTCACAGATGAAGCAGTTGAAAAATTACGTAGATAGTAATCATCATAAAGATCAGGTTTAAATATACCTGCAGAATAATATGGAGTTAATTTAATGTAAAAGGTCCTCTTTGTTGAATTATTGTCTTTATCGCTTTCTTCTTCAACTTCATCTATCCTTTCCCTGGTGTTTATATCGAACTGAATTGTTCTCATGAAATCTTCCGCTTCAAATAATGAATTATACCCAGTGGTTTCAATCGGTAGGCGTGTATTATTATTTTGTGCGATGTTACTTTCCACACTCGCAGGTATTTTATGTGCTATAATTGTTGGAATATGCTCTGCTGTATTGGATTCTGCAATTAATTTAACAGTGTCCTTAACATCAGTTTCAGCAATAAACTCTGCCTCATTTACTTTATAGTTTGACTCAATAGCTTGTGAGGTCTCGTAGTTGGGTTCGCTCAGTTCGTAAGCATTTGACTGATGTTTGTAAAGCAATGTGCCTGATGGAATAAGTAAAGTAAGTGCTATTAACCCAAACCACTTAGAGAGGAATGTACCCGAATTGGCAGGAGCAGGGATCTTATTATCCAGCTTCTCCCAGGTTAAATGGTCAGGCTGCGCTTCAAAATCCTGAAGCTTAGTCTTGAAGACGCGTTTCAAATACTCATCATTAAACTCTTTCATACGATTACTTCATTTTTTTTAATTCGTTCTCTCAACCAGGCTTTCGCTCTGGTAAGGTGGGACCTGGAGGCACTTTCAGCGATATTTAATCGCTCTGCAATTTCAGCGTGATTGTAACCTTCAATAATGTATAAGTTAAATATCACCCTGAATCTATCTGGCATGCTTTGAATCAGGCGAATCAAGTCATTGGCTTGCATATTTTCCAATGCAGTTTCGGTGTCAGCTATTTCGGCATGGAAAGCCAAGTTATCGATCGAATCATTGTTATGCTTTTTGTTTTTGTAATACTGATCAATTGAAGTATTGATCGTTATTCGCGAAAGCCATGCAGATAATGATTTGATTTCCCTTTCATCATTCTGATTGAATGATTGGAATATTTTTATAAATGAATCTTGTAAAACATCTTCTGCCTCCGTTTTGCTTTTGGCATAACGAAGGCAGATTCCTAATAGCTTTCCTTTATATTTTTCAAATAAGAGCCTCTGGGCCTCTTTGTCCTGTTTTCGACATCGGTATATAAGCTCTTTATCTGATATCATTATTTCACTTCTACTTCAGCTATGCCGGTTAAGTAATATTCATAATCTTTTGGGGTGATATTTGCGTTAGAGGTGTTGGATTGATTGAGGCGGTTTATCCCAACTACATAAGCCATTTTTGCAATCCCTTTAAAATTTTCCGGGGCTTTGTAGTCAAGGTACACCCGCTGGATTGACAGATCCAGATAAATTTGAAACCCTTCTCCAGTAGAATCAGATAGCCTAGTGCCATCTCCTCCTTCATCTCCAATATAGTAACCACCAATTACACCCGAACGCATACGGTCTGTGCAAAGTAAGTCAGGGTCGGCTAATGTGAATTCTACAAACCCACCACTTTCAATGCTTGCCCCACTGAACCTTGCAATGCCACAGGCATCATTTGTATTTTGAAACCTGAAGTTGGCGTTTACAAGAGTTGCGCCATCTTTTGATTTGGCTGCCAGGCTGGTGAAATCATTTGTATTGCTCTCTGGCGTATATAATAAAAACTTATCAGCTAAAATTTCAACTTTACCTCCGTTGGTTTGCTGTAGCAAATCATATCTCTCAAAGAGATTGTTTGTGTTATTAAGGTATCCATCCAGGAAAACAAGTACAGGTTCATCACTCAGGTAATTCA
>DAOLDI010000155.1:0-5576 GCA_035327445.1 Cyclobacteriaceae bacterium
TGCCAAACTTATTCCTACATCAAAAAATGCAGAAGGAAAAATTGTATACAGAACCATGTCAGCAGCTGATTATGTGGAGATGTTCAGCACGCGCATAACTACAGGTTTTTTTGAATGGGAGCTTTCGCGCGTTACAGAAGAATACAGCAGCGTAGCACATGTATTCAGCACTTACATTACTAAACAAAGTAAAGATGGACCCATCACCAACCGGGGCATTAACAGCATACAATTATTGAAAGATGATGAGCGCTACTACATCATGAATATCTTTTGGGCAGCCGAAAGTTTAGGTGTACCGCTTCCTGATAAATATATAAAGTAATGTGAGTCCTATGGTTTGCACAAAAGGAACTTTTAAAAAATACTGCAAATTACCTCCCCCTACCCCCTCCAGAGGGGGACATTTCTTGCGCTTTCTGAAATTATTTTCCGTTAGCTTATCCTCAAATTCAAATTGAATACCATCACCTAAACATGAAAAAAGTTTTCATCACTGCGCTGATTATTCTCTTTTCTACCTTAGCTTATATTGTAGTTGGCATTTTAATTCCTGCTGGTGTATTTAAAAATATTGAGCCTCATTTTGATGGAAGTGTAGAGAAGATCATACTTCCGGTGGCCGGACCCGAAGACATAAGCATAGATCAGCAAAGTGGTATTGCTTTTATTTCTGCTGATGACCGCAGGGCTAATGCCAATTCAGCAACAAAAATTCGAGGAGCCATATTTATGCTGGATTTAAATGATAGCAGTAAGCACATTAAAGATGTTAGTCCGGCAGTGCCTGAGGATTTTCATCCGCATGGCATTTCACTATGGAGAGAACCTGATGGCCGGGTTTTTCTATTTGTCATCAATCACCGCAAGCAAAAACCTGCGCATGTTATAGAAAGATATGAATGGATAAATAATGAATTAATTCACCTTGAAAGCATTGAAGATGCCGATTTAATGAGCAGTCCGAATGATTTAGCTGCTACCGGACCCAAGACCTTTTATGTAGGTAATGATCACTATTACAGTAAAGCAGGATTAGGCAGAACATTGGAAGATTATTTACAAAGAGCCATAGCCTATGTTTTGTATTATGATGGAAAAACATTTAGAAAAGTAGCAGAAGGCATTGCCTACCCAAACGGCATTGCGCTATCGGCAGACCAGTCTAAGCTTTATATTGCTTCTACCACAGGCAGAAAATTATTGATTTATGATCGTGACCGGGAGAGTGGTTCAGTTCGCTTGCAAAAAAGTATCGCTCTAAAAACTGGAGTAGATAATATAGAAACAGATGAGTTGGGTAACTTATATATTGGTGCTCATCCGCAATTGCTCAAATTCGCTGCTCATGCAAAAAGCCAGGACAAACATTCACCTTCTCAGGTTTTGAAGTTAATACCACAAGCATCTGGTGAGTATGAAGCAGCAGAAATTTTTCTTAATGATGGAAGCGAATATTCCGGTTCATCAGTAGCTGCGATATATATGGATATCATGTTGATCGGGTCGGTATTCGAAAATTCAATTTTATACTGTAAACTTTCAAATCAGTAATACATCATGAAGTACATTAGTTTGATGCTCATTTTATGTTCTCTTAGCCTTTATGCGCAAAAGAAAACAGATATGAATGCGCTTGCTGAAAAGCATGCTGTTAATTCATTTGCCCTGTTTTATGAATTACTAAGTCTGCCGAATGATGCGCATTATCCAGATGACATTGAAAAAAATGTGGCATGGTGCGAAAATGCATTTAGCGAAAGAGGTTTTATTACCAAGCGATTGGAAACAACCACAGTACCACTTTTACTGGCTGAACGCAAAGTGCGCAATGCTAAAAAAACTGTGCTCATTTATTTGCAATTAGATGGCCAGCCCGTTGATGCAGCCAATTGGCATCAGGAAAGTCCCTGGAAACCCACCCTCAAAGAAAAAGATGCAAACGGAAATTGGAATACCATTGCTTATGAAAGGTTGTATGAAGGCTACAATCCGGACTGGAGAATTTTTGCACGCGCTGCCTCAGATGCCAAAGGTCCGGTAGCTGCATTTCTGGCTTCATTAGATGCCCTTGCAGAATTAAAGCAAAGTCCTAACTACAACATGAAAGTAATCATGGATTTTGAAGAAGAGTTAGGCTCACCACAACTTCCTAAAGCTGTTGAACAATACAAAGATGAGCTGGCTGCTGATTGGTTTATCATCTATGATGGCCCGAGGCATATTTCCAATCAGCCCACCTTAAGCTTTGGTGCACGTGGAATTTGCGAGATTACCTTAACCGTTTTTGGACCAAGAAATCCAGCGCATAGTGGTAACTATGGAAACTTTACCCCTAACCCTGCTATGCGTTTAGCGCAATTGCTGGCCTCTATGAAAGATGATGAGGGTCGTGTTACCATTCCGGGCTTTTATGATGGAGTAGAACTAAGTGAAGAAGAAAAAAAAATTCTGAAGCAAGTACCCGATGATGAAATGGAAATCAAAAAATTTCTGGGCATTGCTGAGCGCGATAAAATTGGAGATAATTTCCAGGAGTCTATACAATATCCAACACTGAATATTCGCGGCATGAATGCACTCTTTATTGGCAAAGAAGCCAGAACCTTGATACCTGATAAAGCCATTGCCGAAATTGACATCCGGCTGGTACCTTCAAGTGATGCTGATAAATTGATAGCACTTGTTCGTAAACACATTGCTGACAAAGGTTACTATTTTGTTGAAGCTGAACCCACTGAAGAAGAGCGGCTCACACATCCGCGCATCATCGCTATGCGCTCTCATGTTTCTTACGGTCCTTTTCAAACGCCATTCAATTCTGAACTGGGTGTGTGGTTAAATCGTGCTATGACAAAAGCCTTTGGTAAAGAACCCATCCAAATCAGGATGATGGGTGGTTCTATTCCCATCTCTCCTTTTGTAACTACTTTAGGTATTCCGGCAGTAAGTGTACCAACGGTGAACCCCGATAATAACCAGCATGCAGAAAATGAAAACATACGTGTGGGTAATTATGTAGATGCGGTTAAAACTTTTCTGGCAATATTGATGGAGAAGATCTGAGCCATTTTAAACCAACTTGCGATATTCTAATTGTTAAAATACCAAAACTAAAATCATGAATAAATTATCTTCAGTTGCAGCATTAACTCTCATCATTTTCCTGAGCTCTTGCAAACAAGAGCATGAGCATAATTTAAGTATCGAAAGTAAAATCGACAGTCTCTTTCAACAATGGGATAAACCAAACACACCGGGTGCCGCAGTAGGTGTATTAAAAGATGGGGAACTGATTTTTGCAAAAGGCTATGGCATGGCTAACCTGGAACACAACATTCCCATCACATCGCAAACAATATTTCACATTGCTTCAGAATCGAAACAGTATACCAATTTCTGCATTGCCATGTTAGCAGAAGCAGGCAAACTCTCATTGGATGACGACATACGCCAATACCTGCCATATGTACCCGATTTCGGCAAAACCATTACCATCAGGCATTTGATTCATCATACCAGCGGACTGCGAGATCAATGGCAATTACTTTCGATTGCAGGAACACGCATTGATGATGTCATTAAACAAGAACATGTAATCAACCTGGTAAAAAATCAAAAAGAATTAAACTTTGAACCCGGCTCCAGGTATTTATACTGCAATACCGGGTATACACTGCTGGCTGAAATTGTAAAAGCAGTAAGCGGAAAATCATTACGAGACTATGCGCATGAAAATATATTTCAGCCGCTTGGCATGCACAACACACACTTCCATGATAACTACACCGAAATTGTAAAAGGAAGAGCAAATTCATACACAGCTATTGATAGCGCTACTTTCAGAAACAGTGTGCTAAGTTATTCAACTGTTGGAGCCACCAGTTTATTTACTACCATTGAAGACGAAGCTAAATGGCTCAATAATTTTTATACTGCCGAAGTTGGTGCTGAAAAACTAATGGCACAAATGCATTAAAGAGGTATTCTAAATTCGGGTGATACCCTCGACTACGCATTTGCAATTGCCGGGGGCGAGCATAGAGGCTGGAAAACATTTGGACATGGTGGTGCCGATGCAGGTTTCAGAACTTACGCGCTCAGAATTCCGGAAGCCGCATTGAGCATAGCAGTTTTCAGCAACCTGAACAATTTCAACACACGCGGTATGGCTATGCAGCTTGCAGATCTATTTCTTGAAGACAGAAGTGTGCAAAAAGAAAAGAAAGATTTTGAATATGATAAAAAGGCTTACCAGTACACAGCCGGAAAATACTTTAACGATGAAGGTAATCAATTGGAAATACTTGACAGTACCCAGGTTTATGTTAAAGTTGGTAACTATGTTGAAGTGCTGTTGCCACTTGATGAAAACACCTTTGAAAGTGCAGATGAACGCTTCCATCTCCGGTTCGGAGCAAATACTATTTACCTGAAGCAACAAGGCCGCGAAGTTCGCTTCAGCAAACAGGAAGTCTTTTCCCTGCATCCGGGTTTATTCCAGGATTTTACCGGAGTGTACTATAATGATGAGACAGATGCCCGTTATACGATCAGCATTAAAAATGATGAATTAGTATTACAACATCCAAAATTTGATGATGCCGTACTTAAGCAAGTCTTACCTGATCAATTTTCAACTGCACACTGGTGGATGAGTAACCTGAATTTTTTCAGAGATAAAAATGGTAAGGTAGGTGGATTTGAAGTGAACAACGGCAGAGTGCTGCACTTGAAATTCCGGAAACAATAAATTAATTTTTAAATCCCAGTTTCTCGACTACCAGATAATCGCGCTTTGATTGGGTTTGCATGGCCAGCATTTCGGCAATAAAACCGGTAAGAAATAATTGCGCGCCAATTACTATGGCAACAAGCGCAAGGTAAAAAATAGGCTGCTCTACAATTTCGCGTTTAAGGGGTACTTTGGATAGGAAGAGTGAATCCATTTTATCCCAGAATATTTTCACAGTAAAAATAAATCCTACCAAAAAAGAAAGTGTACCTAAAGTGCCAAAAAAATGCATGGGCTTACGACTGAATTTTGAAACGAACATGATGGAGAGTAAATCGAGAAAGCCGTTGATGAAGCGCTCTAATCCGAATTTGGTTTTGCCATACTTGCGTGGGTGATGCGTTACCACCTTTTCTCCTATTTTGGTAAAGCCCGCCCATTTGGCAATTACCGGAATGTAGCGGTGCATCTCTCCGTAAACTTTGATGTGCTTCACCACATCAGCCTGGTAAGCTTTTAATCCGCAATTAAAATCATGCAATTTTATGCCCGACATCAGGCGCGTAACAAAATTAAAAAAGCGGGAAGGTATGGTTTTGCCCAGTGGATCTTTGCGTTTCTTTTTCCAACCAGATACCAGGTGGTATTGCTCCTCCTTTATCATTTTATACAAGGCAGGAATTTCTTCGGGGCTATCCTGCAAATCGGCATCCATGGTAATTACAACCTCTCCGCTAACAGCAGCAAAACCAGTTTGCAGTGCTGCAGATTTACCGTAATTGCGGTTGAACCTGATGCCTTTGATGTTTTGGTTTTCCTGACCGAGTTGTGTAATCAGTGG
>DAOLDI010000156.1:0-5543 GCA_035327445.1 Cyclobacteriaceae bacterium
ATCCTTATTGCGAAATGTTTGCTATACATACATATATTCGTCTAATCATTGGCCAATGAGAAAATAAATCATCCACTAAAATTCAATTTTTATGAAAAATGTAAGATTAGTATTAGGGCTCATATTTATTTGCTCAATTATTACGATGTACTCAGTGAATGCAACAACATATTGCATTACAAGTTCAAATCCAGAACTTAATACAAAACGGTGTATAAGAAATGCACAAGATACTGGAGATATTTGTGTAACCTACGCAGGTAGTGAAGCTCCAGTATGTTGGAAGAACGGAACTTCTGGGCCACCAGAAGATGAATCCATAGAATAATAAGCAACTAGCAATAGGGAGGAGAACTTCAATTACTAAGCTTCTCCCTGTTGTTTATACCCTTAAGTTAATAAAAACCATGAAAGCTCAACTTTTAGCAGTAATTGTACTTCTAGCTGCCTGTTCAGGGAGAAATGAAATATTTTATCAGGAAGAAAATGGTATATCATTTAATGACACCTACACATTTAATGTCGAGGATAGAAAATATATAAAAATAGATTCATTAACTTCATACTCAGATATTATCTGCAATTGTTACACTGGAGAAAACAATGAAGATAAGTTAACCATTTACAACTCATGGATAGGAAGGCTCTATTTATATGATTATGCGAGTGGAATTCAGGAAAAAGTTATTCAGCTTCATAGTGAAGGCCCCAACGCGATTTCTTCTGGTGATTTTACTGCAACTCTTCCTTTAGTCTTAAATGAAGATAGCATATTCATCTTTGGAATGCACAATAATAAAAAAATGTCTTTTGTAAATGGCAAAGGCGAGAAGACAAGAGAATTTTCCTGGGATGGTCCAAACTATTTTTTTGATTGGACAGGCAATGCAATGCTTATGGCATTTAAAGGTAAAATACTAATCAATGGGCTTATCGGAGAAAATGAACAAATAAGTTATAATTTATTCGAATTAGATATTGAAAATCTTGATACAAAAATTAGACTTCCCTCACCAAAATACGCTGATGAATTGTGCTGGGGTTTGCAATATTTTAGCTTCAGTTGCAATAGTGCCCATAATTCGTTGAATAATACATTCATACATAGTTTTGGGTCGGATCATCATTTATATATTACCAACACTCAATTCGAAATTATTGATAAACACTTTGTTGGTTCTAAGTACTTCAAAAATTTCATCCCCTATTCATTTAAAAAAAGTGATTGTTTAGATAAATATGATGATAGAAAATCTCACAGCTTGAATTCGCCAAAATATTTCAAACTTCTGCATGATCCTTATAGGGACTTCTATTATAGAGAAGTTCTTCTGCCTCGAACAGAAGAAGGTTTAAGAAATAATAGCCCTAGAAATAAATCAATAATTATTATTGATAATAGGTTCAATAAAGTAGGAGAATATTTATTGCCAAAAAATACCTACAATACTTCATGCTACTTTATCACAAAAGAAGGACTTCATTTGCTTAATACTAGCTTCAACAAAAATCAAGAAGACAGTTTACAGTTTGATATTATAGTTCCGGTAAAAATAAAACAATAAAATTCAAACATATGATACAATACTTCTCTGCTATTGCTCTAGATATATTAATACTTTACCCCAAGTGATATTAATTGAAATTTTAATTAATTTAAATAACTAAACAAATTACTATGAAAAAACTAAAATACATTTTAATGACAATTGCGATTGTCCTGGCATTCTATATAAAAGGAAACACTGGCACTAATTGTGTAATTCATTCTGATCCTGAAAAAAATACGAGGTTTTGTATACCTGATTCAACAGGAGAAGGTGTATTGTGTGTTATTATCGATCATCCAGGCGCAATACGATGTTGGAAATTCACGAGTGGTGATGAAATTATTGATTGAATTTAAATCGCCCACACTGGTCTTAGCCCCTCGTTAAGAACATTTTGCTGCCAGACCAATAATCATGATTTCATATATTTGTTTGAATGGGGAGAAAATATGTAATTAGAAATAGTTGGCAATTGCTGGCAGGAAGAGAGAAATTGAATTGCATTTTGTTTAGGTCGTAGCGAGACGCTACGACCAGTTCTGTATTTGAACTAGATATCTAATATTTATATGTTCATTTACATTTCAGTAAACAATACCGCACTATATAATCAATTGCTTATTGAATTTTTTTCAAATTTTTCTTGCGAAATATTTGCTATATATATATATATATATTCGTCTCATCATTGGCCAATGATTAATTACACGTTTAACTAAAATTTTAATGTTATGAGAAAAATTAAATTCATCTTAGGTGCTATTGCATTTACTATGTTTATGACATTAAGCAGTAGTGAAAATGTTTTTGCAAATGATGACGAAGAATTAGGAGGAGGTACTGTAACCTGCACCTGTTCAACAAGTACATCAGGTCGTTGTGTAGCAAATGGTGAAAGTGCAAGCACATGCTGGACATCTAATAAATGCTGGAAAGGAGACGGCAATTGCCAATAATTTTTTACAGTCCCATTTAGCGCTAAATGGGACTGTAATATTTCATTATGAGAATAATACTTGCACTTCTGATACTTACTGCGCCAGGATTTTATTCCTGTAGCAATAAAAAAAAGAATGATATACCTTACCTGGGTGGAAAAAAGATAATGTCTTTATCTATAAATACAGATACCCTACTTCTTAGTGGTAACCATCTGTCTTTAAACGGCATATTCAGAATTATAAATTCTAATATTGTTTTTCTTGACGAACGAATGCTTACGGCAAGTATATATGATACTAAGGGCGATCTGATTCAAATTGCCCTCGGTGAAGGCGAAGCCCCACATGAAATTGATCATTTCTACTATCACACATTAAGTAATTCTGGTGAACATATTTTTCTTGGTGACGACTATATGCTTGCTCATTACAATAAATACTGGATAAAATACAGATCAAAAATTCCCTTACAATGGCAAGCGAGAAAAAAAACATATCAGTCAACCAACCTTCGGGATATAAACATGTATGATATTAATCCGGAGAACAATTCATATGATACAAGGTGGAACCCAATATTGGAGGGCAAGTATCTTGTAATACCCATCAATATAACTGCCCGTACAAATCCTGAGCTTAACAGGTTTTCACGCGCAGGTGAATACTTTAAAGGAGCCTATACAGTTGGCCTCATCAATTTAGACCAGGGAATTTTTGAAAAAGGCTTTGCCGGATATCCTGATGTCTATTTAAAAAATAAGTATATACCTTCATTTGATTATAACTACAGGGATATAAAAAATGATACTATCTATGTTTCTTATATGGCTGATTCATTAGTTTTCGCATATAATAAACAACTTGAACTCATTTTTACATTTGGTAACGCAGCAAAGAATTCCGTTCCAAATTATACCACAACTCAAACTTTAGATGAATATTCAAAGCTTACTGCCAGCTTAAGAAATAAGCACGGTTACTATTCTCATATTTATGTTGATAATGATTCTGATTTATTCTTCAGAACCTATGTATCAACCGATTTGGAAAAATCAGAACTACAGATTTACAAAAATTTCAAACTCATAGCTGAACTTGAAACACCTTTGAGATTTAATATAATAGGTAAAATTGGAGATACTTATTATGCAGATGGCTACCTTGATGAAAAGAGTGAGCATTTTGGCATTTATCAACTCAATATTAAATAACCATTTTGTCGAAGCTGGTTCTATGCAAGAATCATACTTGTCTTAGCCTCTCGCTAAGAACATTTTGCTGCCAGACTAATAATCATGACTTTATATATTTGTTTGAATTGTGAGAAAATATGTAATTAGAAATAGTTAGCAATTGCTGGCAGGAAGAGAGAAATTGAATTGATTTTTGTTTCGGTCGCAGCGAGACGCTACGGCCAGTTCGTTATAGCATACGCTCCATATATTACCTCAGGCATGTGTTTACTTACAACACAAGTACCGTACAGATAAGTCTAAATTCTTTATATTTAGACAAGAGAAAATTATCATCGTGCTTAGTCCCTTTCGCATTGTTATCATCTTCTTTGTGCTCAGCATACTGGGCATGGCGGTTATCTGGCAATTAAAAGTTGATCTATTGCCCAACTATACTTTACCCAAACTGGTAGTAAGTTATACCTTAGCCCAGGCCCCGCCAGAACTGCTGGAGATGGAAGCCACCGCCCCGCTCGAAAATGTGTTTTCGCAACTCAGCGGACTCAAAAAAATTGAATCGGTATCTAACTATAACCAGGGCTACATCAGCATGGAGTTTGATAAACATACCGATATCGCCTTTAAAAAATTTGAACTGAGCACCCTCATACGCCAGGTGTATCCGCAACTTAACCCGCGCTTATCATACCCTATGATAGACCAGCGCGATCCTAAAGCCACACAGCGCAACAGCAACTTGCTCATTTACCGTGTGTATGCACCCATGGCGCCCTTCCAGATTAAAAACACGGTAAACGAAACACTCAAAAAAGAAATTTCACAAATAAAGGGAGTTGCCGCAGCCGATATAAGCGGAGCAGATGAACTGCAACTAAGTATTTATTATGAGCCTGATGTATTGCAAAGCTATGGCCTGCAACAACAAGATATTGCCGCTTGCCTGCAGCAACATTTCTTTCGCTTTTATCCCGGTGCCTATAACAATGAGGCAGGCCAGAAAATATTTATTGAAGCCGCCAACCTGCCGCAGAGCCAGGCAAGTCTTAACCAGCTTAAACTCAAAAACAGCGCTGGCCAAACTTTTTATCTGCCAGACATTACTCATATATATATAGAAGAAAGTACCCCTACCCGCTATTTCCGCATTAATGGCAAAAGTGCTGTAAGTCTTAGCATTATGGCCGAAGAAGGCCTTAACCGCCTGGTGCTGGCCAATACCATTAAAGATGTTGTTGACAAGGCCGCAGCAAAATTACCTGCAGGCTATGAACTTAGGCTGGAATATGATGACACCCTGGACCTCAAAAAAGAACTGGATAAAATTTACCTGCGCGCATCTTTATCTGTACTCATACTCTGCGTTTTCATTTTCCTGATTAACCGAAGTGGACGATACTTATTGGTACTCTTTAGTGGCATTGTAGTAAATGTTTCGCTTTGCCTCTTTGCCGCCTACCTGCTGAGCATTGAAATACATTTGTATACCATTGCGGGTCTTACCATTTCTTTCGGACTTATGGTTGACAACGCCATTGTGATGATAGACCACATACATCGCAGAAAGAACCTCCACATTTTTACAGCATTATTGGCTGCAACGGGCACTACCATTGCTGCGCTCTCGCTGGTATTTTTTCTGCCCGAAAATGAGCAAATCAACTTAAACGATTTTTGCCTGGTAGTAGCCATAGCGCTGGGGCTTTCACTTGTTGTGGCTTTGTTTTTTACTCCGGCCATGTATTCACTTGTATATGGTGATACATACACTTACAGCAAAATAAAATCATGGTCGCGCTGGCGGGCAAAAGTTTTTTCTGCATATGAAAAAAGCAAAGACCTTTTATCCCGCCTCCGAA
>DAOLDI010000157.1:0-5513 GCA_035327445.1 Cyclobacteriaceae bacterium
GCACCATGTTTCTGGACGAAATTGGTGAAATGCCATTAGGAACACAGGCAAGGTTGCTGCGGGTTTTAGAGAATGGAGAATTTATCAAAGTAGGATCATCTAAAGTACAAAAAACAGATGTACGTGTAGTTGCCGCCACCAACGTAAACTTGATGAAGGCCGTTGAAGAGGGGCGTTTCAGAGAAGATTTATATTATAGGCTTAGCACAGTGCCACTCTTTATTCCACCGCTGAGAGAACGCGGAAAGGATATTGAGTTACTCTTTAGAAAATTTGCAACAGACTTTGCCGAAAAATACAGGGTGAAACCTATCTCATTGACGGATGATGCCAAAGACATGTTGATGAAGTATCGTTTCCCGGGTAACATACGACAACTAAAAAACCTGGTTGACCAGATTTCTGTTTTAAGTCCTGAACAAAAAGAAATTGATAACAAAACTTTAGCACAGTACCTGCCCAGAGAGCAAGCCTTACCGGCAGTTTTAAAAGATAAAGCTTTAGCTGATAATTTCTCTGAAAGAGATATTCTTTACAAAGTATTGTTTGATATGAAGCGCGATATGGTAGAGCTCAAAAAATTAGTTCTGCAAATACTGGATACAGATAGCCATTCCGCGCAATTGCTAAAAGATAATAAAAGACTTTTTGAAGACCTTGATAAAGTTGCTAATGACATTAATGCCATTGATAATGAACCTGTTTTGATTAATTATGCTTCCGCAGAGGTAAGACCAATAGATGAGCCAGTTGAAGACGTACAGGATATTACACATGAAACAGAAGATGATAACTCATTATCTCTCGAAAAGAAGGAAAAGGAATTAATCATCAAAGCTCTGGAAAAAAATAACCATAAGCGGAAGTATGCTGCCAAAGACTTAGGTATTTCTGAACGCACACTTTACAGAAAAATTAAACAATATGCCCTTGAAGAAGAATAAGCTCATTCATTTTGCAGCCTTGTACCTGGTTTTGTG
The DNA here is from genome assembly GCA_035327445.1 of Cyclobacteriaceae bacterium. Lineage (GTDB taxonomy): Bacteria > Bacteroidota > Bacteroidia > Cytophagales > Cyclobacteriaceae > DAOLDI01. Next base: position 981 of record DAOLDI010000157.1, read on the forward strand.
TTTGGGTGTAATTCAATTAAGTGGTTGTCTCTCCTACTCCTTTACCGGTGTTTCAACAAATGCCAGCACATTAACTGTATTTAATTTTTTTAACGATACAGAAATGGCACCTGCCAATATTGGCGACAATTTTACTAACCAACTAAAAGACTACTTTCTTCAGAATACTAATCTAAAAATTATACCTGATGGTGGCGAATTGCAGTTTGAGGGCACAATAGTAAGTTATGTTCCCTCTCCTGTATCTCCCCAAGCAGGAAGAGGCGGCATCGGTGAAGACCTTGCAGCACAAACCAGGCTTACCATTAATGTGAGGGTAACCTTTGTAAATACACTTGATGAAAAGGCAAGCTTCACCAATAAAAACTTTTCATTTTATCAGGACTTTAGTAACGACTTGAATTTTGCTGCTATTGAAGAGCAATTAATCAATCAGATTTTTGAACAGATCATTCTCAGCATATTCAATGATACAGTTGCCAATTGGTAATATTTAAATTACTTTTACTTTCCTGCAAAACCAAAAGTTGTGGATAAGCAAGCATTAAGACAACTCATTCAAAATTATTCTGCCGCAAACAAAAATGATGCAGCAGCGCTTGCAGCTATTCAAAAGAAATATCCTTACAGCCAGTTAATTCACCAATTAATTGCTCAATCAGTTAATAATCTTAAAATACCCGGGGCCGACAAATTTGTGCAGCATGCCGCTATTTATACAACTGACAGAACTTTACTGAAAGAACTGCTGCTAGCAAAACTTGTTGTAGAACAGGCTGATGGCATTTCTGTTTCAAAGCCAAAATCAGAAAAAGAAAAACCGCTTTCGTTTAAACCTGTTCAGGGCTTAAATATTGATGAGGAAGTTGCCAAACTTAGTCCTGCTGCATTAAGAAAAGACCTGAAGAAAAATCTGGAAAGATTAGCCAGACTTAAAAAACAATTTGAGAAGGAATTCCCACAAGCTATTGTTGTTGATTTACCTAGCCCAAAACCCGAATCAACAAAAGGCATTAAAAAGAAAATTTTAGAGAAGAATAAATTTGATAATGAATTAATTGTTTCTGCTCCTTTAGAAATTGCAGAAAAAGAAAAGAAAAAACCAGTAAAAAAGGTAGCCGCTAAAAAATCTGCACCTAAGAAAACAACAGCAAAAAAGAAAGCCGCAAAAAAATCAGCTCCCAAAAAGACAGCTGCGAAGAAATCTTCAGCAAGTGATTCTATTGAGTCAAAAGTTATTGAAGCAAAAAAAGCATCTGTCAATCCACCTAATCCACAAGAAATTAAAGCCGTACTCGATATTCCGGTTACAAAGACATTACAGAAAAAAGCACGCATTAAACCATCATCAAGAAGTGCTGTGCCTGAAAAAACGGAAGACACTGAAGCATTGATTGCATCAATTAAATCTTCTAAAAAAGAGATAGTTCCAGAAAATAATAAGCAAAAAGAACAGATTAGAATAATCGATAACTTCATAAAAGCTCAACCGAATATTGCTTCTCGCAAGAAAATGGCTTCAGAAGAGATTATAGAAGAAAGTGATCTTGCAGCAAATAGTGTTGAGTTTGGTGATAGTATTATTTCAGAAACCCTGGCCGACATATTGATACAGCAAGGCAAAAAGGATAAGGCCATAGAGGTATTGAAAAGGCTTATTTGGAAGTTTCCACAAAAAAAGACTTACTTTGCGGCTCAAATTGAAGAGTTGAAGAAATAATTATGTACACATTAGTAATTAGTTTAATCATTTTTGCAGCAGTTCTGCTGGTATTGGTAATTCTGGCACAAAATTCTAAAGGAGGCGGACTGAGCAGCCAGTTTGGTGGTTCTGGAGCCAGCAATTTAATTGGCGTTAAAAAGACCTCTGACCTATTGGAACGTTTAACCTGGGGTTTTGCCATTTTTATCATGGTTTTGTCGCTAACAAGCAGCATCATTTTAAACAAACCTGGTGCTGAAGATGATATCATTGAGCGCGCGCAGCAAAGACAGAGTACTCCAAGTCTGAACCTTGATGGGGGTCTTGAATTTGATGATGATGCTGATCTGGATGAAGAATAATCAGTAAACTGAATATAAGTTGAAAGCCCTGCCTAATCAGGGCTTTTTTTATGTACTGCTTATTTGCTTTACCAATAGACGTTTCACCACCGGCATAAGTGTAGGTTCGTACGGAAACCTAAGCTTTGATACAGCCAAAAAGGTGGCTGGATTAGGTAAATCGTTGAAGCGCCTGATAAGATCCAGTTTAATATGCTCATAACTTTGCGCCAGGCCCTTTCTGAAGGTGTCAAGCAGTCGTAAATTAAGGCCCCTATGTGTCTCAGATGCATTTTCAAAAATGCTAACCTGGTAACGGTAAAGCCGGGTTTCTTTGGCAGGGGGCTGGGTAACAAAAAGGTAACCTTCAGCAGCATATAAAGGCGTTACGCCAATTGGGCTTATTTCACAGTTAGCTTCAACAATTTCAAAAAGTTGGGAACCTTCATCAAGTGAATGCTTTATTTGGGGAATAGCAAAATCAATAATTGACTCAATTTCCTGCATGGTTACATCATCCTCCACGATCTTTTTATAGCTCAACTGTAATTTGTTGAACTCCTCTTTAGAAATTTCCTTTGGGAAAGATTCAAACAGTACATCTTTATTCTCTTTAACCATTAAAAGGTTGCGGTAATGAAAGACAAGATCCGCTAAAAAGGGATAAAGCTCTACCCTGCCAAAAGACTCTCCTACCGTTTTCAGGTAAGCCAGTAATATGTATTTCTTGTATTCATAATCAATCAACCCTTGTGTAAGCCAGTTCTCACTTAATTTCTCCATAGTTTAAAACCATTATTTGAACAAAATTTAAGGCATTTAGGGGCATTTTGTCAATAGTATTGGCAGTATGATGGGAAAAAATGTCATATTCGGCCCCTAATTCATTGCCTTAACAGCAAAAAAAGCCAAAAAATCAGCCCAAAACCTGACACGCGACCTTTGGCATAAAAGCTGATAAGTGGCATGCAGAGTTTGTATCGTTAAACCAATAAATCAAAAAAACATATGGCTAAAATAAACTTTAAACCTAATGAAGACAGGGTACTAGTTGAACCCTCAGCTGCTGAAGAAAAGACCTCTTCAGGCATCATTATTCCAGATACTGCAAAAGAAAAACCACAAAAAGGCAAAGTGGTAGCAACAGGAGAAGGTTTGAAAGATAAGCCTGTTACCGTTAAAGTTGGAGACCACGTATTGTATGGTAAGTATGCTGGTACAGAAATTACCATTGACGGCAAAGACTACCTGATCATGAGAAATTCTGACATCTTCGGAATCATCTAATCACAACACTTAATTGTAAAACTTAAAAGCAAAATAAAAATGGCTAAAGAAATAACATTTGATACCTCAGCCCGCGACAGACTAAAGAAGGGCGTTGATAAATTGGCGGATGCCGTTAAGGTTACCCTCGGACCAAAAGGCCGTAACGTAATTCTGGATAAAAAATTTGGTGCACCTGCAGTAACTAAAGACGGTGTATCTGTAGCAAAGGAAATTGAATTGAAAGACCCCATTGAAAATATGGGTGCACAGTTGGTTAAAGAAGTTGCATCTAAAACAGCAGATGCCGCAGGTGATGGCACTACTACTGCAACTGTGTTAACGCAATCTATTTTCAATCATGGAATTAAAAACGTAGCTGCCGGTGCCAACCCAATGGACCTGAAGCGCGGTATTGATAAAGCTGTAGTTGCAGTTGTTGAAAACCTGAAGAAGCAATCGAAGAAAATAAAAGATTCCAGTGAAATTGAACAAGTAGCTACAATCTCTGCCAACAGTGATGAAGAGATAGGTAAAATGATTGCCGATGCAATGGATAAAGTTGGTAAAGATGGTGTAATTACTGTTGAAGAAGCAAAAGGTACTGAAACTGAAGTTAAGACAGTAGAAGGTATGCAGTTCGACAGAGGCTACCTCTCTCCTTATTTCGTTACCAATGCTGAGAAAATGGAGACTGAATTAGATCATCCTTATATTTTGATCTACGATAAAAAGATCAGCACCATGAAAGAGTTGCTTCCAATTCTTGAGCAAAGTGCACAAACAGGCAAGCCATTATTAATCATTGCTGAAGATATTGACGGTGAAGCATTAGCTACATTAGTGGTTAATAAAATCAGAGGTGCGCTTAAAGTTGCTGCTGTGAAAGCCCCTGGCTTTGGTGACAGAAGAAAAGCCATGCTGGAAGACATCGCCATCCTTACTGGCGGAAAAGTGATCTCTGAAGAAACTGGTATGAAACTGGAAGATGCTAAGCTTGAGTATTTAGGCCGTGCTGAAAAAGTAAATATCGATAAAGACAATACTACAATTGTTAACGGTGCCGGTAAGAAAGCGGATATTCAAGGACGCATCAACCAGATTAAAGCACAAATTGAAAGCACAACTTCAGACTACGACAAAGAGAAATTACAAGAGCGTTTAGCTAAACTTTCTGGCGGTGTGGCAATACTTTACATTGGTGCAGCTACTGAAGTTGAAATG
>DAOLDI010000158.1:0-5512 GCA_035327445.1 Cyclobacteriaceae bacterium
TTGTTACATCACCTGGCTGTATTAAAAGGTTTTAATAACCGAAAGCAGCGCAATGAAATGGTAGATTATCTGCTCAATAAGGTTAACCTCTTTGAACATCGAAAGAAAGCGGTAAGCAGTTATTCCGGTGGTATGCGACAGCGTTTTGGTATAGCACAATGTCTGATTGGTAGCCCTAAACTGGTAATTGTAGATGAGCCAACAGCCGGCCTGGATCCGGGAGAGCGAAACAGATTTTATAATATCCTGAGTGAAATTGGTGAACAGGTCATTGTAATTCTGTCAACTCATATTGTACAGGATGTACGCGAATTGTGCACACAAATGGCCATTATGGATAAAGGCAAAGTAGTATTCAGTGGAAGTACAGATGAAGCGCTGGCACAAATCAAAGGTAAGGTTTGGGAGAAGAGCGTTGAAAAATCTGAATTGCAAAACTATCAGGATCAGTATAAAGTAATCAGCAATAAACTTGCCGGTGGAAAACCCCAGATTCATGTATTCTCAGAAGCAAGTTTGAATAATGGATTTGTTAAAGCAGAAGAAACATTAGAAGATGTATTTTTTGCCAAGCTTAATCAATTAGTCTAAATCCAAAACTTCATACTACTATGTGGATATTTATCAGCTACGAATTGAAGTATTGGGTAAAAACTCCCATGCTTTGGATTTTCTTTATAATAGTTAGTCTTTTGGTCTTTGGCGCTGTTTCTTCAGACCAGATCACTATAGGCGGTGGTGTTGGAAGTGTATATAAAAATGCTCCTTCGGTAATACAAGCTTACTATGCATTAATGTCATTAATCTGTTTATTAATGACAACCGCCTTTATGAATGCATCTGCTAACAGAGACTTCAGTTCAGGCATGCACCAGTTTGTATTTACTTCACCTATCAAAAGAAAGAATTACTTCTTTGGTAAATTTATTGGCGCATTCATTATTGCTGTAATTCCTTTGTTGGGCGTATCCTTTGGTGCACTTATTGGTCCGCTAATGCCTTGGGTGCAACCTGAAAGATATGGTGATGTTATCTGGAGCGGACACCTCCAGGGAGTTTTATCTTTTGCTATTCCTAACACCATTATAGCAGGTGCACTGCTCTATAGCTTAGCCGTAGTATTCAGAAGCAATATTGTTTCCTTCGTGGGTGCCATGTTGATATTGGTTTTTTATGTGGTAAGCCAGGGCTTTACATCTGATATTGAAAAAGAATGGCTGGCCAATATGTTAGATCCCTTTGGCTTTGCTTCATTAAATACCTTAACCAAATACAAAACTATTGATGAGAAAAATTTAACAGCTGCCGCTTTGGAAGGCCATTTTTTACTCAATAGGCTGGTATGGGTTGGTATGGCAGTATTGCTCTTGTTGCTCATGTACACACGCTTTTCATTTACCACAAAAGAAAGAGTGAGTAAAAAGAAAAAAACAATTGTAGAGAATGAAAGTGCAGACCTAAGTTCATTGGATTTAGATGTAAAACGTTTTCACGTTGATCATTCAAAAAGATTTTCATGGTCAGCTCTCTGGCACATGATTACGTTTGAGACTAAATCCATTATCAAAAACCAGGTTTTCATCATATTAGTAATCATCGGATTGATTAACCTCATTGCAAGCCTTACCAGTTTTACCGGTAATTATGGGGCCAGTAAATATCCGGTTACCTATGATGTTATCGATTATATCAGAGGCTCCTTTTATCTCTTCCTGATTGGTTTGATTACTTTTTATACCGGTGTTCTGGTTTGGAAAGAACGCGATGCCAAGATCAATGAAATTCAGGATGCCACTCCTGCACGAATGGGGATGTTATTCAGCAGTAAGCTGGTTGCGATGCTCTTTAGTGTTGCTTTGGTTTTACTCAGCACCATGCTGGTTGGCGTAATCGCACAGACTGCCTACGGCTATACGCGTTATGATTTCGGGGTGTATATTAAAAGTTTGCTGGTGCTTGACATGTTCAAATTTGGGTATATGATTGTGATAGCCTTATTGTTTCATTACCTGATCAATAACCGCTACCTGGCTTATTTTGTCTTTGTAGCTTTCGTTATCGTGAATGAATTTATTTGGTCGCTGCTGGAAGTGAACAGTAAGATGCTTGATTTTGGAGGAACTCCATCAGTCACCTATTCGGATATGAATGGCTTTGGACCATTTGTTAGCGGGCAAATTTGGTTCAACGCTTATTGGACAATCTTTTGCATCATTATCTGTTTCATTGCTTATGCATTTGTACTTAGAGGAACTGAGTCAGCATTTGGCATCCGATTTAAATTGGCCACTAACATTCTAAGAAAACGCTTGCCTGTTATAACGCTGCTTGGTGCTTTGTTCGTGCTCTGCGCTGGGTTTGTTTATTACAACACAAAAATCATCAACACGTTTTCTTCCAGCAAAGAAGTTGAAAGAACACTAAAAGATTACGAGTTAGCATATAAGCAATATGAACATATGCCTCAACCCCGTTGGGTGAATTTAGACTACCACATTGATATTTTTCCTTATGACAGAGACTTGTACGTAACGATAAATGCGGTAGCTGTAAACAAAAGTAATCAGCCCATCAGCGAATTGCATTTCAATATTCCTTCGGCATATAATCCATTGGTCAATCGTGATACTATGCTGATTGAGATCCCAAATGCTTCATTAAAACTGGATGATCAACGCTTGTATTACCGCATTTATGAATTGGCAAGTCCTTTAGCTCCTGGTGATAGCCTGTTGGTAAAAACCCGCTTGGTTAAAATTACACAAGGCTTTGAAAACCAAGTTAGCTTTACTGAACTTACACAAAATGGAAGCTTCTTCAATAATTATAATATCCTGCCCACCTTTGGGTATGATCGCAGACGCGAACTAAGCGACAAAAATAAGCGCCAAAAAATGGGTCTTCCTAAACGACAGCGCTTGCCATTTTTAAATGAAGAAGATTCAGTTTCGCGCGCCAATAATTACATCGCCAAAGACTCTGATTGGGTTTCCGTAACAACAACCATAAGCACTGCTGATGACCAGATAGCGGTTGCGCCAGGCAGCCTGGTTAAGGAATGGAGAGATGGAAACAGAAGATTTTTTGAATACCACTTGGATAAAAATTCGCTGAACTTCTACTCATTTATTTCGGCTCGCTTTGAAGTAGCACGAGAGAAGTGGAATGATATTGATTTGGAAGTTTACTACATCAAAGAACACGCATATAATGTACCTAACATGCTAAACAGCATGCGCAAGTCATTGGATTATTACACAGAGAATTTCGGACCGTATTATCATAAGCAATGCCGTATCATAGAGTTTCCACGCTATGCTTCCTTTGCACAGGCTTTTCCGGGTACTATGCCTTATGGTGAGGGTATTGGTTTTATCACTGACCTACGAAATGTTACAGAAGATGATATTGATGTAGTATTTTATATAGTTGCGCATGAAATGGGCCATCAGTATTGGGCACACCAATTAATAGGTGCCAGCATGAGAGGCAGCGAAATGATGAGTGAGAGTTTCGCGCAGTATTCAGCGCTTATGGTAATGGAGAAAGAGTATGGAAGAAACAAGATGAACAAGTTTCTTAAGTATGAAATGAATGGTTATCTAGCCGGCAGAAGTAATGAGTTTGAAGCAGAGCGTCCGCTGAAGGAAACTGAAAACCAGGGCTATATCCATTATCACAAAGGAAGTATCGTACTCTATTATCTGAAAGAGATGATTGGAGAAAATGCATTTAACAAAGCCTTGGCCTCACTCATCAATAAATATGCTTACCAGGATCCACTTTATCCCACTTCTTACGCGTCCATTAGCGCATTCAGAGAACAGACGCCTGATAGTTTGCAGTATTTAATTGACGATTTGCTTGAAAATATTACGCTTTTTACCAATAGAGTTTTAGAAACTGATTATGTAAAAACAGGTGATGAGTATGAAGTAACTATCAAAACATACTCTGAGAAGTTTAGAGCAGATTCTCTGGGAAGGCAAACGGAAGTTCCGCTGAATGATTTTATTGACATAGGCATATTTGCCGAAACAAAGAACAAAAAACTCTTAGGCGAACCATTGTATTATAAGCGACTAAAAATTACGGAAAAAGAAAACGTATTTACAATTAGGGTTAAAGACAAGCCCTACCAGGCCGGAATCGACCCTTACAATTATCTTATAGACCGATTACCCGAAGACAATGTGAAGCGTGTTATTGAAAAATAAACCAAGAGGACTAAAAATGACAAAAATCATCTCAATTGTTACAAGATAAATATTATTAAATGCTGCTATTGTTTAGCTTTGCAGCCACTAATTTAATAAACATATGAGAAAGTACTTTTTGATTTTAGTTGCAGCTACGCTCTTAGCTGCTTGTGCCGGCAAACAGGAAACAACTGTTGAAGAGCAGAGTTTTAATACCTATGGTGAGGTAATTAGCGCAGAAGGTGCGCAAAGCCTTGCAGTACTTGATGAAAAACTTACAGCTGAAAACGATTCAGTTTATATCAAAGTAAAAGCAACTATCGACAAGACCTGCGAGAAAAAGGGCTGCTGGATGGTAGTTGAAGATGAAAGTGGTAACGAGGTGCGCGTAACCTTTAAAGACTATGGTTTCTTTGTACCTACTGCAGGTGTGGAAGGTAAAGAAGTAATTTTTGCAGGTTATGCTTACCGCAAAACAACAGAAGTTGATTTGTTGAAGCACTTTGCAGAAGATGCCGGCAAAAGCCAGGAAGAAATTGATGCTATAACTGAGCCTAAAGTAGAACTTACTTTTGTTGCTGATGGCGTTATCATTTTCGAGAAAGAAGAGCAGACAGAAGAATAATTTTTTTTAAAAAATTGATGAAGCAGCATTTATGAAAATAGGTGCTGCTTTTTTATTGCCTATAGATTCCTGCTTACAAATGCCCCAAAGCTTTGCTTTGCCTAATACATAAAATACCTAATAGCCAATGCCTAATCCTGACGCTTGCGGTCAGGATGCTGACATTTATCGTCAGCATGCCTAATGCTTGATAATCTCCCCATCACTCATCTCCACAATCCTGTCTGATTTTTGCGCAAACTCTTCATCATGCGTTACCGCGATAATGGTTTGATGTTGCGTGTGGGCAAGCTCTTGCAGCATTTCAAAAACCAAATCTGAATTGTGTGAATCGAGATTACCTGTAGGTTCATCGCCCATAATAATGGTTGGGTCATTGATGAGCGCGCGTGCAATGGCTACGCGTTGTTGTTGTCCGCCAGATAATTTATTTGCACGCTTAAGCGCCTGATCTTTTACACCCAATAAGGCAAGCTTTTGTATGGCACGATGTTCAATTTCTTCTTGCGAATACTTGCCTAATTTCATGGCGGGTATCATCACGTTTTGCAAGGCAGTAAACTCAGGAAGCAAATAATGAAACTGGAATACAAAACCAATATGCTTATTTCTGAATGCCGCCAATTCATTCTGACTTCTGCCTGTTAATCTTTCTCCTGCAATTTCCAGCTCACCATCAAAATCAGTA
>DAOLDI010000159.1:0-5482 GCA_035327445.1 Cyclobacteriaceae bacterium
AGCATTGGTTTTATCGAGGTATGTATCAATTACAACGGTAAAACCGTCATTGGCCTCTCCACGAAAATCTCTGCGTAGCGATGGGGTAACATAGCTGTTACTGCCATTGTATAAGGTCGCGAAAATGTAAAGATTCTTCTCATCATAAGTAAGTCTTACTTCAGTTTGAGCAACAGCCAGCGAAGAATCAAAAGGAAAATACTGCATGAAGTTTTTGGCTACCTCTGCGCGCTGCCAGTCGTCTTCATCCATTACACCATCCACCACAATAGGTCCACTTGCCTGCCGAATGTTAATACCTTGTGCAAGGCCATTAAATCCGGAAAGAAACAGCGTAAAAAGTATAAGCAGGTTTCTTGTCATGCAGCTCTATAGAAATCGGGCGCAATGTTAAACTTTTCTGATGATTATTTTATGATTTTGGTCAAGGGGCAAAAAATCAATTTTTGAGATAAAAATCTTTTGTGAGTGCCCGGTATGATGCGGCCCAGGCATCACCCACATCATGAATAATGATTTCGCCTTGTTCAACTTCTTTTTCTTCAAACTGAAACTCAAGCAGCCAGCGTTCTATGGGTTTATGTGTTCGCCCGCGAACGCTGAATTTTCGGGTACAGTAGAGTCCGTTTGCCCGGCATAATGAGCTAAACTCCAGCCCCTCAGTAAAAGGCAACACCACACAAAACTTACCTGCCTTATGAAGTAATTTTTTGACAGCCGAAATTAAAGTAAGCGCATCTAATTGCGTGGTATGCCTGGCATGTATGCGCGTTAATCGCTCGGGTTTGTAACTGTTTGTGAAATATGGCGGATTACTCACAATTAAATCATAGTGCTTTTCGGAATGAAAATTTTGAAGCGAAGTATGCACAACACCCAGTTTATCAGGCCAGGGCGATGTTGTAAAATTCAAATATGCTTCTTCACAACTTTGTTCATCAATATCGATGGCATCAATTATTGCATCTTCTGATGTTCTTTGTGCCAGCATGAGTGCTATAACGCCACAGCCTGTGCCGATATCCAAAATCACTTTGGTTTCATCAGTGTTTGCCCAGGCTCCCAGCAAAACAGCATCGGTGCCAACCTTCATGCTGCTGGCGCTGTGCCGTACTTCAAATTTCTTGAAATAGAATACTGCTTTACTGTTCATTGTAAACGTTTGCGCTGTATATTCAGCCTGACAAAATTATCTTTTTATGCAATTTAAATCCGACCTCGAAATAGCTCAATCCGTAAAGATGAAGCACATCAAAGACATTGCTTCAACTTTAAGCATAAGCGCTGATGACCTCGAATATTTTGGTAAGTATAAAGCCAAGCTTCCTTTATCGCTTATCGACAAAGAAAAAGCAAAAAAAGCCAAGCTGATTTTAGTAACAGCCATGACACCCACACCGGCAGGTGAGGGAAAGACAACAACATCTATCGGTTTATGCGAAGGGTTAAATAAGATTGGCAAGAAAACAACAGTTGTGCTGCGCGAGCCTTCGCTTGGCCCTGTGTTTGGCATGAAAGGTGGTGCGGCCGGTGGAGGTTATTCTCAGGTTGTGCCCATGGAAGATATCAACCTGCATTTTACCGGTGACTTTGCCGCAGTAGAGAAAGCCAACAATTTATTGGCAGCACTTATAGATAATGATATTCAAAAGAAAGACGGACTAAACATTGACCCGCGCACCGTTGAGTGGAAACGTGTAATGGATATGAACGACCGCGCCCTGCGCAACATGATTACTGGCCTGGGTGGAAAGAGCGGAGGCATGATGCGCGAAACAGGTTTTAATATTACTGCAGCATCTGAAATCATGGCCATACTTTGCCTGGCTACCGATCTGGAAGATTTGAAAAGAAGAATAGGAAATATTTATGTGGGTGATACCTATGAAGGCAAAGCCATTTTTGCACGCGACTTGAAAGCGGAAGGTTCCATGGCTTTGTTGTTGAAGGATGCCATCAAACCAAATCTTGTGCAGACACTGGAAGGCAACCCGGCTATTATTCATGGCGGACCGTTTGGTAATATTGCGCAAGGCGCCAACTCCATTATTGCTACCCGCATGGGCATGAGTCTTTCAGATTATGTGGTAACTGAGGCTGGCTTTGGTTCTGATTTAGGCGCAGAAAAGTTTTTAGATATTGTTTGCGGATACGGTGGCTACTCACCACATGCAGTAGTCTTAGTAGCAACTATACGCGCCATGAAGTATCACGGAGGTGCAAAGTTGGCTGAATTGAAAGCACCTAATCTTAAGGCACTGGAAAAGGGTTTTGCCAATCTGGAGAAGCACATTGAAAACACCAAGATTTTTGGTTTGCCTGCAGTTATTTCCCTGAATAAATTCATTACTGATACCGATGAAGAATTGAATTGGGTAATTAAAAAGTGTGAGGAGATTGGTGTAAGTATTTCTTTGGCTGAAGGTTGGGAAAAAGGAGGTGCCGGTATGATTGATTTGGCTGAGAAGATAGCCTATGAAGCAGAGAAATTTAAAGGCAAGTATTGGCCAGTGTACGATTGGAAGGCAAGTATTGAAGAAAAGATTGAACAAGTAGCCATAAAAATTTATGGAGCCAAAGGCGTTGAATTTTTACCCAAGGCCAGACAAAACCTGAAAAAGATAGAACGCATTGGATTAAGTGAAGTGCCGGTTTGCATTGCCAAAACACAAAACTCTTTTTCTGATGATGCAAAAAAATTAGGAAGACCAAAAGATTTTATCATTACTGTAAGAGAAATTGAAGTAGCAGCTGGTGCAGGTTTTGTGATTCCGATTACCGGTGACATTTTGCGTATGCCTGGTTTACCCAATGTACCCGCAGCAGTTGGAATGGATATTGATAATGAAGGTAAGATAAGTGGTTTGTCTTAAGTAAAATATTTAAATGCAATGAAACACAGCAAGCAGATTCTATTTATCGTCATTCTATTTTCAGTAGTGAATTGTTTAGCGCAGTTTCAGCAAATTGAATTGAGCGATTCAAACGCTGTGCGTGTGCTTAAAGGCACTTTGCTTTATCCTGAAACTCAGCATGCACAGGTACCGCTGGTAATTATCATTGCAGGTTCTGGTCCCACAGATCGCGATGGCAATAATCCGCAAATGAAATCTGATTATCTCAAATTTTTGTCTGAAGGTTTAACTGCGGCAGGCATCGCAACTTTTCGGTATGATAAGCGGGGAGTAGGTAAAAGCACCGTAGTGGATAAAAGTGAGGCATCTTTGGTAATAGAAGATTTTGCTAATGATGCTGCAGCCTGGCTGAAGGTATTTAGAGATGATAAACGATTCAGTAAGCTTATCTTACTTGGTCATAGTGAAGGCTCATTCCTGGGAATGCTGGCGGCACAAGTAGCAGCAACAGATGCATTTATTTCAGTTGCCGGTGCCGGACGCGCCATTCATGAAATTTTGAAAGAGCAGATAAAATCCAATCCTTTTAATCCTGAATACCTGGTGAAAGAAAATGAAGTAATTATTGACTCACTTAAAGCGGGTTACCGTGTAAAAAATGTTAGTCAGTTGTTGCAGGCTTTATACAGACCCAGTATTCAACCCTATTTGATTTCATGGTTTAAATATGATCCTGCAGAAGAATTAAAAAAACTGAATATGCCGGTCATGATTGTACAGGGTACAACAGATATACAGGTATCAATGCAAGACGCAGAGCGATTGCATGAAGCAAGACCCGATGCAGAGTATTTAGTTGTAGAGGGCATGAATCATGTGTTAAGAGATGCACCTGCCGAGCGCATGGCCAACATAGCGGTTTATACTCAGGCAGATAAGCCTTTGTCTTCAGCCTTACTTCCGGCTTTAATTGATTTTATAAAAGGAATTAAATAAACACCCCTGCGAGCGGTCAAAGACCCTCGTAGCGGGTGTTTATTTTGGGTGTTATTTTTAAGTTAAGAGGGTTAGGGCTTTTACCCTTGCGAGCGATCATAGACCCTCGCAGCGGGTGTATTTTTTGAATGTTTTTTTAGCGTATACAATAACCACTCCGAGGGCCTATGGCCGCTCGGAGGGTTAGATAATTTCCCCTGCGAGCGGTCGCAGACCCTCGCAGAGGGTACAAGAACAACCATTCCGAGGGTTTTCAACCACTCGGAAGGTTGGGGGTTATATGGTAGTGTTAAATTTAGCTGTATAAACTAAATAAGAATGAATTTTTCATTTCTCCCGGAAAAAATTTATCATGTTTACTCGCATGCAGTAAGTAGGGATAATCTTTTTCGCAATTCGGAGAATTATAATTTCTTTCTGGAAAAGTTTAAAGCGTATATTCCTCAAGTTGCTGAAACATTTGCATTCTGTTTATTACCTAACCACTTTCATTTTCTTATCAGGGTCAAGTCAGAAATCGAGATAAAAAACTATTACTACCAGAAGTTTAAAACGGAAGATAAGCACGATATTTCTAAACGGGTAAGTCTTCAGTTTTCTCACCTGTTAAACAGCTATTCTCAAGCTTTTAATCGATTAAACCATAGGAAAGGTACCTTATTCATGTCTCGTATTCAACGAAAAGAAATCAATGATGATTACTATTTCAGCAGGGTAATGGGCTACATACATGTAAATCCTATTAAACATGGCCTTGTAAAATCATATCACGATTGGGAGTTTAGCTCTTACCGGATGTATTTAAACGATGAAAAAGACTTCATTTTGAAGGAAGAGGGGATAAGCTGGTTTGGAAGTAAAGAAGCGTTTATTGTGTTTCATGAGGAGTTTAAACAAGAATTTATGAACTTGGACGATATAGTGAAATGAGCTCTTCTGTAAAACATATCATAATCCATAAAGTCACTGCCGCTGGAAGGAAACCCTTAGATGATTTACTGGCCGTTGAAGAACCGCTGGAAATTCGTTTGGGTTACGGACCAGCCAATCTGCGTGAGCAAAAGAGCTTATCAGTTACCATGCGCACGCCCGGTCATGATTATGAACTGGCATCAGGATTTTTATTTACGGAAGGTATTGTCAGCAATTTCAATGAGATAGAATCTATTAAGTATTGTGAGGATACCGGTAAGCAGGAGGAAAAAGAAAATGTATTGCGTGTTGAGTTAAGACCTGAAGTAAAAATTGATTTTGAAAAATTGCAAAGACATTTCTATACTTCTTCGAGTTGTGGCGTATGCGGCAAATCTTCTATTGATTCAGTTAAACAGCAATGCGCAAGCATTCAGAGTGATTTAAAAGTTAAGAGAGATGTGATTTACGCTTTGCCCGATAAACTAAGAGAGAAGCAATTGGTGTTTGAGCATACCGGAGGTTTGCATGCTTCGGCTTTGTTTAATGCAGAGGGTGAAATGATTTTACTTCGCGAAGATGTAGGCCGGCACAATGCGCTCGACAAAGTGATTGGCGCCATGTTGTTTAAGAATGAAATTCCGCTTTCTGATTATATTTTACTGGTAAGCGGTCGTGTCAGTTTCGAATTGGTACAAAAAGCTACTATGTCGGGCATA
>DAOLDI010000160.1:0-5459 GCA_035327445.1 Cyclobacteriaceae bacterium
CCAGCCGAGGTTATCCGCATTCTTTCACTGGCACCACCCGTATAAAACATCATGTGTGAAGATTTGCTCATGGCAATTCTTCCATTATGTGCTACTACATTTCCCTCATCAATGTTCGCAAAATCTATCCTCCCGATAATGCTGTTAACATTCGTACTTGTTCCTACTATTTCTACAGAGGTCGGATTTGCGAAAGTATAGGAGTTAGCTGCAGAAATGGTTAAATACCTGCTTCCACCTGTAATCAAGCCAAAAGCCGCCCCTAAAGTGGGGCCCACTGCCAAATCAGCACCGTTAGAACTTAGGCCTATTCCACTTGATACCCAATTTGTACCATTATGTCTCAATATGGAGTTTTGCGTACCTGCAGGAAGAAGTCCTGTTATTGTCTGATTTCCTGCCGCAGTTAACCTTCCCTGTGCATCAACACTGAATGTAGGTATCTGCGTAGCACTTCCGTACGATCCTGCCGAAACACTTGTATTACTAAGTGAAAACTCATTTCCTGTTAGATTTAAACCTGTGCCATTGGTATATACATTATCAAGAATATCCAATTCAACAAAATTTCCATTGGTTATTGCCAACCGCTTACTTATTGTATTGAAAGTAAGATTTTGCTGGTCAGTGTTGATAGAAGCAAGGTTTACATCATTGTTTCCTCCTGCATCGGTAATGCGCAAAGTTGTGCCTGTTAAACTTACTCCTGTAATCAATTCATTTGTAGCATCGTTATCATTATCAGCCACATTAATTGTTGTACCGGTACCACCTGAAATATTAATTGTTCTGTCTGTTCCTGAAACTGTGCTGGATAAATTTTGCCTGTAGGCTGCAACAGAAACAGCATTCCCCCCACTGATGCTCAGGTTATCAGCCGCGAGTGTTAATGTCTGATTATCTGTATTTACTCCGGCAATATCAATTGTATTACCGCTGCTGATGCTCAATTGCGTTCCTGTAAAACTTAAATTTTGTAATTCATTTGTGGGGTCATTATCCCTACCAGCCACGCTGCTGGTTGTACCTGTTCCGCCACTGATATTAATCGTTCTGTCAGTACCACTTGCCGTGTGACTTAAGTTTTGATTATCAGTATTAATTGTTGCCAGGTTTACAGTATTACCACCTGCAATGGCCAGGTTGGTACCTGTTAAACTTAAAGTCTGGTTATCAGTATTAATACCTGCCAGGTTTACATCATTATTTCCTCCGGCATCTGTAATTCTTAAAGTAGTACCTGTTAAACTCACTGCGGTAATCAATTCGTTTGCAGGATCATTGTCGTTATCTGCCACACTGAAGGTGTCGCCAGTTCCGCCACTAATGGCAATGGTTCTATTGGTTCCAGCAGCACTTACTGTGATATTCTGATTATCAGTATTGATACTTGAAAGGTTTACGCTATTACCTCCTGAGATGGCCAATGAATTACCTGTTAAACTTAAAGTCTGATTATCGGTATTGACAGAAACCAGATCAACCGTATTGCCATTTGTAATACTGAGCTGTGTACCTGTGAGTGATAATGTTTGCTCATCGGTATTTTCGCCCATAAATGGAGACAGATCAATATTTGTAGCTGAAGGGTTATTGGTAATCCTCAAGGTTGAGCCGCTCAATTGTAAATCCTGAATTTCATTAGTAGGATCATTGTCATTATCAACTACACTGATTGTTGTACTGTTACCTCCACTGATGCTTATTATTCGATTGGTGCCATCTGATGTATGGCTGAGTTGCTGTTCATCGGTATTTACGGATGCAATATCTATGGCATTGCCTCCGCTGATTTCCAGCGTTGTACCCGACAGACTAAGCATTTGGTTATCCGTATTTACAGCAGCAATGTCTATACTGTTTCCATCCGACAGCGCTATAATACTTCCTGTAAGATTCAATGTTTGCGCAGGCGGAAGCAGGGATGCGAGGTCAACAGTATTTCCATCACTTATACTTAGCTCCGTTCCAGAAAGTGATAACTCCTGCAACTCGTTTGTTGGGTCACTGTCATCATCAGCCACATCTATGCTGGTGCTGTTTCCACCACTGATGCTTATAATCCGGCTGTTACCTTCTGCTGTATGGCTTAATTCCTGATTATCGGTATTAATGGGAAGCAGATTTACTGTATTGCCATTACTTATGCTTAATTCTGTTCCTGCCAGTTCTAATGTTTGCTCGTCTGTATTCTGATTGGCCAGAATACCCAAATCAATTGAACTGGCATCAGGATTATTGGTAATACGCAATAAGAGTCCATCTAATTCAAGATCCTGAATTTCATTCGTAGGATCATTATCATCATCACCCGTATTTACAATGGTATTATCTACAATACTAATGCCCTGCCCTGCCAATAGGCCGGCCGTTTGATTAGGAATAATTACCCATGAGGCCCCATCCCAGAAATAAAATTGGTTAACTGTTGCATCAAATACCAATAAGCCTTTATCACTTTGCGTAAGATTGGCCATAAAAGAAGCAGCCGTGCGCTGCGCAGTTGTTAAGCGTGGTACCAGCAAACCCTGGTTGTTACCGGGCGATACCAACTCAAGTACCGCATTTGGGTTGGGCTGTGCAGTATTTACACCTATGTTCTGTTGTGCCTGCACAGTTGAGGCTATAGCAAAACATACTATTGAGATGAGTATTTGGTATTGCTTCTTCATATGGTGAGGTCTTAGCAAATTCAGTTTTACACAAAGCCAATTCAATCGGAATGGCAAAATTTCGGCAAATAAAACCTGAGCCTAAATGCTGATTTAGGGAATGGACTTAATTATTGAGTGAAATTACTTTTGGCTTGGGTGAAAATTAAGGGCTGAAAATTTTACAGCACTTTGATGGTTTTCATTAGCTCTGCCTTGTAGGATTTGCCGATTGGAATTTTAATTTCATTGATGAAAAGATATCCTTCTTGTATTGATGTAATCTGCGCTACATTGATTAAAAAAGATTTGTGAACGCGGATAAATCCCATACCGGTAAGCTTTTCTTCAATGCTTTTTAAAGTGTGACTTAACAGAAACTTTTCGGCTAAAGTGTACACATAAGCATAATTATCAAATGCCTCAATATGTGTAATTTCAGTAGGCTTGAGGGCAAACAATTCATTGTTCTTCTTTACAAAAACCTGATCAGTATCAGAAACCCTTAACATAGATTGCAAATTTCCTGACTTTAAACGTTTGCTTAGCGCAAGTTCAATATTGGCAATCAGGTTCTTAGGTTGAAATGGCTTTACGATATAGGCTGCAGGATCAAGTTTTTGTACACGTTCAATAGTAGCCTTATCAACATAAGAAGTGATGAAAATAAAGGGCACATCTGAGCGGATGAATAAAGTTTCTGCCAAAGCAATGCCTGTCATACGGCCTGATAGGGCTATATCCAGTAATACAAGATCAGGCTTATGAGTTAACAAATATGGAAGCGCTTCTTCCGCATTATCAAAAGCTGCAATCACCTCATAAGCATGCTGTTCCAGAATCATTCTGAGGTCGGCTGCAATTATCGGCTCATCTTCAACTATTACCAACTTAATCATAAACTTGTCGATTTTGCTTTAACCGGAAATATCATACTTGTACTAACGCCATGCAAGGTTTCAATACGTAATTCTGCTTTTAATTTCCGGCTCAGATCCTGTATTAACACCATGCCCAAACTTTTCTTTCTTTCCAGCTTATCTCCCTTATTTCCTTCGCCATCATCTGCTACTTTTAAATGATAGTTCCCAGCTATCAATTGAAAGTCAATTTTGATGAATCCAGATGTTCTGTTTTTGAAAGCATGCTTATAAGCATTGCTTACTAATTCATTTACAATAAGACCAAGTGGAATGGCAATGTCAACATCCACAGCAAGCTCCTGAATATCAGTCTGTATTTCTATGTCTTTGGTCCCATCCTGGTATGCACTTTCCAGGTTAGCCAGCAACTGCTCAAAATATTCAGCAATGTTCACCTCTGTGACATCATCAGTCTGGTAAAGGCTCTGATGAATGAGTGACATCGCGTATACCCTGTTCTTACTTTCCATTACTGCGGCAGAAGCCTGCTGATCGGCAATAAAATAGGTTTGCATGTTTAACAGACTGGAGACAACCTGTAAATTATTTTTTACCCGGTGATGAATTTCTTTCATCAGCAATTCTTTTTCTTTGAGTGTTTTCTGAACTACTTCATTCTTCTGGGTAAGTAACTGATTGGCCCTTTTTCTTGATTGATATAGAAAACCAATCACTACTGCCAGTAAGGCCAGAAAAAAAGTGCTCACAATAAAAATATTACGCTCATTGTTCCGCTGCTCTGCCAGCAGGGCGGCTTGTTGGTTGGTAAACCTCAGCGCCATTATTTCTTTCTCTTTTTCTTGCGTCTTATAACGCTCCTCCCACTCTGCAGTTCTATCTATAACTTCATTATTAAGCAACTCATCATTCAGTTCATTATACTTTTTCAAATAGATCAGAGCTGTCTTGAAATCCAACTTTGCTTCATAAAATGCAACTAGCTGTCCATAAAATCCCTTGGCCTGATCTGGAAATCTCTCTTCATCATTAAACTTCATTGCTTCATTAAAATATCTCTCAGCTTCTCCAAAATTTTTCTCAATAGTACTGATTGCACCCAGATAACCGAATGCAGTAATTTTCAGATTGTCATCTTCAATAGAGGTATCAAGTGCAACAGGCCTGAAATAACGTTTAGCATCTGCTAATCGGTTCTCTTCAAAGCTTAAAATACCTAAACCATTATAGGCATAGTAGGAGTTGTATTTATCCTGATAGAAATCAGTAAAGGACAAAACTTTATTAAAATAATGAGCTACACTATCATATTGTTTAAGGGAACTATAAGCATTGGCTATATTGATATAAAGATTAGTCAACCTTCTGTCGTTACTATTAACATCAAGAATCTTAATTGCCTTTCTATAAGTTGAGATGGCATCATTGTATCTCTTTGTTCTGCGATAAATTATACCAAGGTTGTTATATATCTTCCAGATGTTTTGCTCCTTCGCGGGTTTGGTCTCATAAAAAATCAAAGCATTTTCATAATAAGGCAAGGCCTGAACATACTTTCCAGCGAGTAAGAATAAAGTTCCGAGGTTAAAATAAGCTACGCCTATTTGTGCAGAATCTTGCAATGCGATTGCATGATCAAGTGTTAACTCGTAATAATACCTGGCAGAATCATAATTATATTGATAATCAAATGCATTGCCTTTTAGCCTTAATCCATATATCCTATATTCTTCATTATTCTCGGACTCAGCAAGACGATACAAATTTTCCGCGTAATAAATTGCAGAGTCAAAATTTGACTCTGCCCATGCTTCGCTGAGATAATAGTAGAGATCCATTTTTTCTAAAGGACCCTTTGCAGAACTTAGCTCCCTTTTCAAACTGTCGATCAAGACAATCGACTGTGCCACTAAGGCTTCTAACTGGA
>DAOLDI010000161.1:0-5458 GCA_035327445.1 Cyclobacteriaceae bacterium
ATACTGGTTGATTTTTTGGTGGATGTTCAAAAGCCTGCCGATAGAAATGTGTATTACAAATTCGATTGGGAGGGTACATACAACATGGTTTCTCCATTTCAGAATCTATGGGATAATTGTCCGGCTGCAGAATTGCCGGATGATTATGAAATTGATTTCAGTCTTGAGTTTTGTTACATCACAGAACAATCTCCTCAAAGCATCAATATTTTATCGACTGAAGGTTTTATTGGCGATGTATTCCGCGGTCATAAGTTAGCAAGCTTAGATCCGAACAAGCGCTTTCTTTTTACCTATAGCATGCAGGCAAAGCAATACTCTCTTAGCAGAAGGGCGTATAACTACTTGAAAAGTATTAATGACCAGGCAAGTAATGTAGGTGGTTTGTTTGATCCTCCGCCTGCTATGATTCCAGGTAACATCAGAGTTTTAAATGATGAAGATGCAAAAGCTTTCGGTTTTTTCTTTGTGTCATCTGTAAATCGATTCAGAGATTTCTTTGATGCAAGCATTGTTCCGGTTCCCTTAACGCATTATGAAACCTGTGATTGTTATCCTGCAGTGCCTGCTTGTTTAACTGGAGATGAACCAGATCCTGTGATGCCCTATTGCTGCGATTGCCGCTTCTTACCCAACTCTACTACGGTTAGACCAGATTATTGGATTAATTAATGAAGCGATTCAATACCATATTGTTTTTGTTTTGCTGTTTGATGAGTGTAGCGCATGCACAAAATAACATGGATAAGCTGCTGAGTACTTTTTCTGAATATTACCAGCAATATGCTTATGAAAAAGTTTTTATCAGTACAGATAAGTCTTACTATGCGGCAGGTGAAGAATTGTATTTCAGTATTTTTCTGCTGGAAGCAGCAAGTCATACATTCTTAAAAGAAGAGAGTTATGTTTATTTATACCTGCTGCAGCCTGATGGCATGAAGGTAGATAGCAAAAAGATAAAAATTAAAGAAGGAATTGCTTACGGCAGTTTTACGTTGGCCGATACCCTTTCAAGCGCTGTTTATGAATTGCAGGCTTACAACATATGGATGAGCAATTTCAGCGATAGACCACTCAGTACAAAGCGATTAAGAATTGAAGGCCTAAATGAGTTAAGTCTGAAAAATTGTGAGCAGATAAAAATCCATCAAAATATTCCGGCAACTGCTTTAGTGAAAAATATACCATCAGCATTGAACTTAAGCATAAGCAATGCTTGTGCTGAGCCATTGTCATTTACATATAAGCTGTATACTGCTGATACCATTTTGCTTCATCATGGTAAAAATATTGCTGCTGGTGTGTTGCATATTGAACCCTTCAGTTTTACAAATGATCAATATTTACTTCAGCTAAATGAAACTGAATGGCGCACTTTGGATTATTCAGCATTTCTTAAAAACGAAGGTGCCAGTATTGTTATAAATGAAATGCCGGGAAATCAGTTGAGATTGAATGCGGCATTCACTGAAAATTATTTGAATCAAAATTTTTATGTAGTAGCACATAGCAGGGGAGAAGTTTATCTCAGTGTAACGGCAAAAGTCAATCAGCTGCTCAACAGTTTTGTGATTAAAGCGGAGCAACTTAATACCGGGATTAATGTGTTTAGCCTCTTCAGTGAAAATTTTGAACTGCTGGCAGAAAATATTTTCTATGTAGCTCCTCAACAAAATCCTGAAATCAAATGGCTAAATCCTCAAACTCAATTTACATCACGTAACCTGGAGCAATTCAGATTTCAGGTAACAGGGCTGGCAGCAGAACAATTGGCACACGTAACAGCAAGTGTATTTAAAAAGGCGGAATCAGGTATCAGTCAAAACAATATTAGCGATGAGCTTTTATGGGCTTCTGATCTGCAAATAATGCAAACAGGAAATCCTGATCATAAACAAATTCCTTCATTGTGGAACAGAAAAAGTTTATTGTACAGTAATATGACAGATCCATTTGCTCAGCCTATTGATGTTAATGATTTAATGAATGAACATGCACGCTTTGATCTTGTTAAGGGTACGCTGTTGCATAAGTCTTCAGGATTGCCCATGGCTGATAGTCTCCTGGTAGTTTCTGTGGTTAATGATGCTGCTGATCATTTTACCGTAAAGACGGATGCAAATGGAAATTTCAGTTTGGTCATTCCTAAAACAACAGCAGGTACTGAACTCTTTTTTAATTTCAAGTATGGTAATGCAAGCAACTACAAACTAATTACAGAAGAGCCGCGCTGGCTGAATAACTTTAGGCAAAAAGTGCCAACAGAAAGCATGGCTGCATCTTCAGATTATTACCATCATCATTTACAACATAAATATCTGAATGGCTTGTATGAGCAGGAAAGTTGTGAAAAGCCACAAGCAGCCCAAACATTGCTTGTCAACTTGAATTATGATGCGCATTACCTGATGGATGAATATAATTTACCGGCAACAGTAGAAGAGGTTTTACTGGATATTCTTTCTGGTGTTCGTGTGCGCACTGTTCAAAAAGAAAAAATTTTAAGTATTTCCTCACGTGCTGATATGTCAACCACCAGGTTCAGCACCAATATGCGTGGTAAAGCTTTGTTATTGCTTGATGGCATTTACCTGAACAATCAAAACTACTTTTTTGAAATGACTCCATCCGATATTGAATCAATATCGGTTATATATCAATCTTATGTATTAGGTGATACTGAATTTGCGGGTGTCTTATCTGTAATCACTAAAAACCCGGAGCAAACCAGGCAAACACTTAAAAATGTTTTAGGATTGCATTATGCAGTTACAGGATTCGGGCAAGACAATCTTTTAAACGCTAAGCCATGTGAGGTTACAAGAGATAAGCGTATACCTGATTTAAGGTATTTATTGGCATGGGAACCGCACATCATTACAGATGCTGATGGAAATTTTTCGTTTTTCGCGCAAACATCTGATGATGAAGGTGAGTTTATCATCAGGCTGGAGGGAATAACAAGTGATGGAAGGCCTCTGCATGCTGAATTTAACTTTAATGTAAGCTTTAGTAATGACTGAGCATTTATTGGAGGGCGTAGAGGCATTTATTTTTGACCTGGGTGGGGTAATTATCAACCTGGAAACGCACAGAACTTTTCAGGCTTTTGTACAAGCCAGTGTTTTACCTGCCGAAGAAGTTCTTGCAATTACTAAGCGCCCGGAGTTTGCTCAGTTTGAAAGAGGTGAATTGAAAGCTATTGAGTTCAGGAATTTTATTCGGCATGTCATGCGCACCGCACTTACTGATGCTGAACTAGATGCAGCCTGGAATGCGATGATTCTGGATATCCCTCCTGCAAGACTTAACTTACTAAAAGAGCTTGGTAAACACAGGCCGGTTTTTATTTTAAGTAATACCAATGAAATTCACCTCAATTTTGTTAATCACTCTACTTTAGCTGCACATAAGCTCAATAATTTCGCTGAGCTTGTGCATAAAGATTATTATTCACATTTATTAGGCATGCGCAAACCTGAACCTGAAATATTTCAGCATCTTTTAGATGCACACAAGCTTAATCCTGCAACTACATTATTGCTGGATGATAATGAGGAAAATATTCTGGCCGCTGACAAACTTGGTTTGAGAACCTATCATGTACCTGCCAATCAACTTGACCTCAATTTGTTTTAATCATGCGGTTCAATAAAAGAGTCATTCTTCAGCTTTTCTTATTCATGGCTACTTTGGTTACTACAACCATAGCTGGCGCTGAATGGACTTACGGAAAATCTATCTGGATAAGCGGCTATACTTTTGATGATTTTCTGAGCGGGCTCCATTTCTCCATTCCCTTTCTGCTGGTCTTAACCACGCATGAATTCGGGCATTACTTTACAGCGAAGTACCATCAGGTTAAATCAACACTACCTTATTATATTCCTTTGCCGCCTTTTCCTTTTTCCATCGGTACCATGGGTGCGGTCATCAGGTTACAGCAAAGGGTTATTTCTAAAACGCAGAATTTTGATATTGGTATTTCAGGACCGATTGCCGGTTTTGTTGTGGCCATTGCTTTACTGGTATATGGTTTTACCCACTTGCCCGAACCGGAATATATTTTTCAAATTCATCCTGAATATGAACAGTATGGTTTGAATTACGCTGAACATGTATATGCTGATCAGGAAAATGTGATAGATATTGTCATCGGTCAAAATTTATTGTTCATATTTTTCGAAAATTTTCTGGCAGATCCTGAGCGTATGCCTAATCCGCATGAACTCATTCATTATCCATTTCTCTTCTCCGGATTCCTCGCTTTGTTTTTTACAAGCCTCAATTTATTACCCATCGGACAACTAGATGGTGGTCATGTGGTGTATGGATTGTTTGGCTCTCGCGGACACAAAACCATTGCGAGTATATTTTTTATTTTACTGGTTTTCTATGCAGGATTGGGCACAGTAACGCTTGCTTTAGGTGATGACTTGCTGTGGGCCATACCCTTATACATTGTTTTTCTTTACATCACGCTCTCAGGCATGAAGCTGAGAAGTATGGACAGGATGATGTACGCTGTTTTCATTTTTGCTGCACAATTTTTACTCAGTTGGCTCTTACCTGAGGTAAAAGGTTTTAGTGGTTGGTTATTGTTTGCATTTGTGGTGGGTAGATTTTTGGGTGTTCGGCACCCGGGTACACTCATTGAAGAGCCCCTTGATCAGAAAAGAAAAATTTTAGGATGGATTGCTTTGATCATTTTTCTGATCTGCTTTACACCCATGCCCATTCAGTTTATTGGCGAATGAGTTTTATACTTTGCAGCTTACTGCCATCGTGTATGCGCAGGATGTACATGCCCCTGGTCTGATCTTGTAAATCAATTTCTAAAAAGTCGGGGTATTGTGTTTGATTGAATCGAATGGCCTGCCCGAATTGATTTCTTATTTCCATTGCATTTACTTTTCCGGCTAACCAAAATTTGCCATCATGCGATGGATTAGGCCAGACTTTAACATGGTTTTTTTCTGATGGTGCAACACCGGTTATTAAACCTGTTGCCTTACCTATAACCGGCCTTATCATTAAACTGCCTTGTACCGAAACATTTTGTTGCCAGTTATCGCCTACATTAAAAAACATACGCTCACCAGTGTTATTGTTTTTATCCAGACCAACATCAACCCTTGAAGTGCCCCTTTGTCTCCAGCCCAGGTAATAGGGGTTACTCACTATAACAGCTTGAGCCAAAGGATAACTTACAAATTCATTATTACCGCTGCGCTGTACGTTGATGGTTTGCATGTGCAATAAAGAGCCGGGGTCATCATCCAAATCTCTTAACACAATCAAATCAATTTGTGCGGTTTCATTTATGCCAACAAAGGGAAAGTAGATATCTACACTTACCAGTGTATCTGCCACACCGCACAGTGGTTCAAAATAATAAGCCAATCTTGCACCGCTCGCATTTAATCCTGCGGCAAACTCTGCTTCACCATCATCATAT
>DAOLDI010000162.1:0-5452 GCA_035327445.1 Cyclobacteriaceae bacterium
TGATATGGGCCATGCCCTGTAGCGCATCAATACCGGCATTTCAACATAAGTGCTTGAAAGCCGGTCATAACTTCCACCTGAACAAATTACATGGTTGTAACCTTTTTGGTTATACAGGGCTTCAACTTGTAACTGCCATTTATAGTTTAACCAGAAATTACTGGCTACACCTGCATAAGCACCTAATTGAATTGACTCTTTATACTGCGTGCCTCCCGTGGTACTTGAAAAACTTGTACCCAGGCGTGGGCCGATAAAAATCTGAGCTGTAGTATTCAAACTTGCGGCTAGCAAACAAATGCTAATTACAGTTATAGTCAGGCTAAAGTTTTTCATACGCGTTCAAGAAAAAGTTTAATGGTATCTGGCCCGATTTTATTGCTGTCTCTGTCAACATAAAGTACAAGTGTTCTGAGATTGAATGTTTCAATCAGGTATTCTTCTGAAGGTTGATTTTCAGGAAGTATTACCAGTATTCTATTATCATTGATCAATGTCCATGAGCCGCCATCGCTTAATCCATCAATGGCTATACGCTCATATACGCCAAATTCGTTTAAGAATAAGCGGTATTCATCAACTCCTCCACTCAACTGCTCTCCATTTATTTCAACTCTTACCAATCGCCAGGGTCCTTGCAATAATTCTTCTTTTGCAGGGCAGTCAGGCGCTTCCTGAAATATGCAGGCATTATGCAAAATGAGTGTAAGGAAAATTAAAACGATTGTATATATCTTTTTCATCTCTTAATGCTTAATCAGTTTACGAACAATTAAACCTTTGTTTGTTTTAGCATAAACAAAGTATAATCCAGCAGACCAGGCTGTGACATCGAAATTTTTTACATCAACAGACTCAGTATTTAAAATAACATTACCGGCTATATCTAATACTTGCCATAACTTGATACTAGGATCATTTTCAATCTCCATACTCAGTTCATTTTTAACTGGGTTTGGAAAAATCAAAAGCTCTGATTGTTTTGTTTCTGTAGCACTTGTTATCAAATACTCGAAAGGATTTGAAAATACTGAGCAAGCATCCTGATTGGTGACCTGCACACGATATATACCGTATTTCAATAAATCAATCTGTAAAAACTGTTGTGTAGCTCCCTGAATTAAATCATCAAAATAATACCATTGATATTGTAAACCCGCTATAGTTTGCAGGCGATCTTCAGAAAACACAATTGGAATATCAGGAAAATTGCTAAGCGTTACAGTAATACTGCCCACATCACTTTCACAACCATTATTATCAAAAACAATTAAGGTGTATGTGCCTTCATTGGCAACCTCAATCTCCATGGTATCTTCACCGGTTGACCAGAGGTAAGCCGCAAAGCCAGAGGGCCCTTGAAGACTAACATTACCCCCCGGACATTTTATTAAATTATTTGTGCCTGTTATTTCAGGCGCGTCCAGCAAGTTTATTATTGCAGTAACTTCAGCCGGATCAGAACTACAGCCTCCTGCACCAATAATAACAACATAAAATACTGATGTTGATGTAAGTACAGGTGTTGTGAATACGCCAGTATCATCTTGAAGCATGGCTGCGTCATTGATATCAGCATACCAGGCATAAGACTGTCCGGGCTGAGCACCACTTGCTGTAAATGTAACTACCCCTGTTCCGCATCGTGCTTCATCCTGAACAATGGCAGGATTCAAAGCTTGAAGGTTTGATTCAACCTCAGCATTTACACCAATTGCAGAAGTACAATTTCCAAAGGCAATTTGTAAATCGTTGTAAGTGCCGGCTGCGGCAATTAGGTTTGCCTGGCCACTCTGAATTTCAATGTTTGTAAACTCTCCACCTTCATATGTAATGTTGTAAAAACCATCAGGCACTATACTCACACTCAAATACAAAGCACCATTTGGGTTAAGGCAATCTGTTTGAGCCGTTGTATTGTCAACTGCAATTACCGGTAAATCTAATACTTCGTTTATCACTACATTAACACCGCTTGCCGACACACAATCATCAACTTGAATCCTTAAGTCATTATACGAACCTGAAATTGAAGTAACTGCTGCCTGTGCGGCTACAATGCTAACATTTTGAAAGCTACCGCTACTATGAATGATTTCATAAACACCATCTGGTACATTTTCAAAACTGAAAATAATGCTCCCGTTTTCTTCAATACAACTTGTTTGATTGACTACATCAGTAACATTAATTACAGGTATACCAATATCATCAATCACTGTTGCAGTTACACCCAGAGCTGAGGAGCAATCTCCCACCGTAATTTGTAAATCATTATAGGTGCCAGCCGTAACAATAATTGTTGCCTCTTCAGCAATTACCTCAATGCCATTAAAACTTCCACCATCAAAACTGATATCATAAATACCATCAGGAACATTGGTAAAGCTTAGCGTAATGCTACCATCAGGCGTTTGACAACTTGTTTGTGAAGTTGTACTGTTTAGGCTTAGTGTTGGGATACTAGTGGCATCATTAATTACAGCACTTACTGCAGATAAGGATTGACAGTCGCCAAGCGTAATGAAAAGGTTAAAATAATTTCCCTGGCCGGTAACTATACTTGCTGTGCCGGTGCTCACAGCTACATCTTCAAAAATACCATCACTGTAAACAATATCGTAAAGACCATCAGGTACATTATTGAAACTTAAATTGATGCGGCCATTATCTGCCAGGCAACTTGTTTGATCAATTACACTGCTCAACTCCATTTCAGGAATTACAATTGCGTTATTAATCTCAACATCTATGCCTAATGCTGATGCACAATCACCAACTGTTATTTGAATATTTTCGAACAATCCAAAATTCGCTATGATGATGGCTTCATTGTCTGTTACCTCAATATCATCAAAAGTTCCTCCATCATACGTGATGGTATAAAGTCCATCAGGCACATTTATAAAGCTGAGTCTTACTTCACCATTATCAACAACACAACTGGTTTGCGCAGTTGTGCCATCAACAATAACTTCCGGAATCAAAATCATATCCAGTACTTCAGCATTTACACCTAATGGTGAAATACAAACACCCACATCAATTTGCAAGTCATTATAAACACCTATATCAGCAACAACATTGGCCGCATTGGCAATGATATTTACATCATCAAATTGTCCTCCATCATAAGTAATGGTATATATGCCATCAGGTATATTAGTGAAACTTAATTCCAGACTTCCATTTGCGCTTAAGCAACTAGTTTGCTGATTGATACTTGTTACTGTAATTACCGGAGTAATAATTTCATCCAGGATTTGAGCATTCACACCCGGAAGCGAAGTACAGGCATCAACGGTAATTTGTAAATCACTATAAAGACCGATATCTGCAATAATGACTGCCTGGCCGCCCGAAACTTCAACACCTGTAAAGGTTCCTCCATCATAATCAATATCATAAATACCATCGGGTACAAATTCAAAGTCAAGTTCAATAATACCATTAGGCTCTACGCAGCTGGTTTGAGAAGTTAAAGAAGTTACTGTAATAACGGGTGAATCAAACACCACAACTTCAACCGGTATGCGCACACTTTCATGACTATTATCAAAAATGGCTACATAGTAAGTAGTTGTGGCAGTTAGCACCGGGGTGGTGAAAGGATTTCCAGTAAAAGCAGGTGTAACATTGGCAAGCGCAGTGTACCAGCGATACACACCTGTACCCGAAGCACCGGCAGCAGTAAGCGTTGCAGTGTAACCTGAACAAGCCTCTTCATCAGCTGCTACTGGCGGATCTGGCACAATGAATCCAAACTCTGAGGTGTTGCCGTCTGCATCAGTAGCTGTAGCCACCGGAATATCTGTAGACACTAATCCTAAACCTGAAATGTCGATACTCAATTGTTTCGGACGAAGCAATAAATAATCATCCTCCGTAAACTCATCTACATAAATAATCTGTTTGCCTTGGCGGTTGCTATCATCTGCAAAAAATTCTACACGTATAGGGTAGGTGGAAAAGGTCGGATCTGAAGGAACATAGTATGCTAATTCCAATACATCATTATCAATGTCGAGGTTAAAACTCTCGCTGATTACGGGGTAGTTTTGTCTTCTGTTAATGCCTTCATCAGCATCAACTGGGTCATTCAGATTTGAGGCCGTTGTTCCGAGCATAATGCCAAGACCACAATTGTTAAAGATCAAATTTTGCGTTATGCGATTTCTTGCTGGTGCAGTAAAGACAGTCCATGTCATGCGGACACCTCCAAGTAAGTTATTTGCTATGATATTGCCATCTTCCGGATTATCTCCACCAATAATATTGTCAACCGTACGGTACTGCAATTCAATTCCATAAGCACCATTTGGAAGAGGTGTAATGCCATCGGCAGTTGTGCCTATGTAATTACCTATTACCTGGTTGTTGTTAGCTCCATCAGTAAAACGAATGCCATCTATAGTGTTTCCTGAGATGATGTTGGCATCAGCACCATATCCTCCAATAATATTGTCTTGTGTGGTTCCTAAATTTAACCTGATGCCAATTCCATTAGGTATGGCAGCATCACCGGTTAGGTTAGTCCCAATTTTATTGCCTGTGATGCGATAGTTTGTTGTACCGTTCCATAAACGAATTCCTTCTGTACTTCCTGAAATAAGATTGTTGCTGATAATTGTATTTGTTCCATCACTGGTTAGTGTATAGATGGCATTGCCTGTATTTGGTCTTGCTTCCATACCATCTGGTGTAGTACCAAAATAATTTCCGGTAAGCGTTAAATGAGGTGCCGAAGCAGTTAGTTCAATGCCATTACTTGAATTGCCCGAAAAAATGTTTCTGTCTTCCGAATTTGGCCCGCCAATAGTTGCTTCTGCATTGCTTGTATACCAAATTACTCTTCCTGTGTTTGGCCGGGCTTCGTTATTGATGTTTAAACCAAAAATATTTCCTTGAACCAGTGTGCCCGCACCCGATGTGGTAATATATAAGGCAGTTGAATTACCTGCAAAATAGTTTGTGCCTTCACCAAAAACTCCACCGATTAAATTATTCGCTCCTGAACCTTGAACCTGAAGCCCCCAAACATTACTAATTGTATTTAAACCATCTTGAGTCAGCCCGAAGTAATTACCATGTATCACATTATCATTTGAAGCAAACAACATATTGATACCTGTAGTATTCCCAGAGAAAACATTTCTATGTTCGGGTAAAGTACCTCCAATTTCATTGTTGTCGCCTCCGGTAAAATAAATGCCTATGCCATTTGAAATAGCTGCCGTATTATCGCTATTAAGACCAATTACATTACCTCTTAAAACATTATTATTCCCAGCAATTGTTAGGCCCCAACCCGTTCCTGATATCAAATTACCATCTGTGATATCATTTCCTACAATGTTACCAGAAGATGACAAAGAAATGCCTGTACTTTGTGTGCCCAGACTGTACATACCAGTAATATCTGTGCCTATTTTGTTTAATGTAAAAATGTTAT
>DAOLDI010000163.1:0-5421 GCA_035327445.1 Cyclobacteriaceae bacterium
ATAGTTCTTGGCCGCGTTTATACCGCCTTGAGCTGCAATGCTGTGTGCCCTGCGCGGACTATCCTGAAAGCAGAAAGCTTTTACATTGTAACCGAGTTCGGCCAGAGAAGCTGCAGCAGATGCACCAGCCAAACCCGTACCCACAACAATTACATCGTACTTTCTTTTATTGGCCGGATTAACCAGCTTGAGATTAAACTTATGCTTGGTCCATTTTTCAGCTAATGGGCCTTCGGGAATCTTTGCATCTAAATTCATATCTGCATTTATCAAATTAATTGAAGAACATATACAAAGGGATGTACGCAAATGCAGCGGGAACTACTATAGAATAAATTTTACCCAATGCACTGATGAATCCGTTATACTTCACATGATTTAAGCCAAGTGTTTGAAATGCACTTGCAAAGCCATGCCACAAATGAAAACCTACCACCACCATGCTGATTACATACAAGGCCACATACCAGGCCTGCGCATAAGCGGCACTTACTACACTATAAAGATCTTTTACTTCCTGACCATCATAGCTAACTGAGGGGATGCCACCCCAATGCATTTCATACCAAAAACCTCTGAGGTGTATCACCAGGAAAATAAAAATGAGTGTACCTAAAATACCCATGTTTCTTGACGACCAACCTGAAGCATTGTTTACCACGGCATAACGTTCTGTACCGCGTGCCTTTCTGTTTTTAATAGTGAGTTGTAATGACCAAATAATGTGCATTACAATAGAAGCATAAAGCACATACGAAACTGTTTTGATCAGGGGATTGGTTGTCATAAACTCAGCATAGAGGTTAAATGACTTACCCCCATCATCATACACCAGCTGTAGGTTGCCTACCAGGTGAGCGATGAGAAATATGATGAGGAAAAGACCCGTAAGGGCCATCAGTAATTTTTTTCCTAGTGTGGACGAAAGATGTTTTGTTAGCCAATTCATATCTGTTTAAGAAATTGTCGAAACCTGCCAAAAATACAGGCAGGCTGCATACCAAACAAAGGATACGGCTTTTTTAAAACACCTTAATGCGCAAGAGGTTGATTATTTTCAAGAAAACTTTTCAGGAGAAGTCAATCTCACAAGATTTGAAAAAGTAAAATGATAATCCCGATAGTGGCCAGCATTAATAATAAAAACCAGTCCCTTTCCAGCATCTTAGCCAACTTGTTCCTTGATTTTTTCATAGCTGTTTAAATTTAATACATTCTAGAAACAGCCAAATAATTGCCATATTAACAATTTGTTGATAGTCAGTCTTTTGAATGTTTTAATCTTGTCCATTATTCTCAATTTGGGAATTTATTTGACTTTGAAACTCAAATTGAGCTTTGTATGCGCAGGTATTAAGCCTAATTTTACCGCTACCACTACTATTTGATTTTACATGTTTTTAATCTTTGATACCGAGACCACCGGCCGGCCTCATAACTATAATGCACCCTTAACTGACTCAGATAACTGGCCACGATTGGTTCAAATTGCCTGGCAATTGCACAGCCAGCAAGGCAAATTATTAGCAGCGCATAATTATATCATCAGGCCCGATGGCTTTGATATCCCCTTTATGGCCGAAAAAATTCATGGCATCTCGACCCAAAGAGCATTAGATGAAGGTCATGAACTCAGAAAAGTCATTGATATTTTTTTGAAGGATCTGACTAAGGCAGTTTGGCTGGTAGGTCACAATGTGAAATTTGATATCAACATTGTAGGTGCAGAATTAATCAGGCTGGGGTTAACAGCAGATGACTTAATTAACAAAAAGCAACAAGATACCGGAGATCTTGCTATCGAATTTTGTCAGCTACCGGGTGGCATTGGAGGCAAACTAAAAATACCCAAGCTAAACGAGTTGTATGAAAAACTTTTCAACAACACATTTCCCGATGCCCATGATGCAGCTTATGATGTTGAAGCTACTGCGCATTCCTATTTCGAATTGCTAAAAAGGAAAATCATTCCTTGCCCCGAAGACGTTAAACTGGAAGAATTAAACTATGAAACACCAGAACTTTCTGCCGGTAATTCAAGTAAACGAGATCAGCTAAAATTTAGACATGATGCCGGTACCGCGCAGCAGGAAATAAAAATTGATGCCTCATTTTGTCATTTGCATGTGCACTCAATGTATTCTGTACTGCAGGCAACGCCCGATGTGAAAAGCCTGATCAAAAAAGCAAAAGAGTTACAAATGCCTGCTATTGCGCTCACCGACTTCGGAAATATGTATGGTGTGTTCAAGTTCGTGAAAGAAGCACACAACAATGATATCAAACCTATCGTGGGTTGCGAATTTTTTCTGGCTGAAGAAAGAACGAAACTCAAATTCACCAAAGACAATCCAGATAAACGATACAACCAGGTTTTACTGGCCAAAAACAAAGCTGGCTATCAAAACCTCATTCAACTTACCTCAACCGGTTTTACTGAGGGGCTTTATGGTATCCATCCTCGAATTGATAAAGCATTGGTTGAACAATACCACGAGAACCTGATTTGCCTAACGGGAAGTTTAAACAGTGAAATTCCTTACCTGATCTTACACATTGGTGAAAAGCAAGCCGAGGAAGCATTTCAATGGTGGCATAAATTATTCAAAGATGATTTCTATGTTGAGCTTAACCGACATGGCAGTGCAGAAGAAGAGCACGTTAACAAAGTCTTAATTCGACTGGCAAAAAAATACAAGGTTAAAATAATTGCCGCCAACGAAGTGTTTTACATCGAAAAGGCCGATGCCAACGCGCATGATGTTTTGCTATGTATCAAAGAAGGAGAATTTAAATCAACCCCAATTGGTGAAGGCCGGGGCTTCCGTTACGGACTCAACAATGAAGAATATTACCTGAAGTCGCAGGAAGAGATGAAGGCTTTGTTCGCAGATATACCCGAAGCCATCATCAACATTGCAGAGATTGTGGACAAGGTAGAAGCATTTGAGCTTGATCAAAAAGTTTTGTTGCCGGCCTACTCAGTTCCTGCCGGATTCGACAGCCAGGATGAATACCTGAAACACATTACCTACGAAGGCGCCAAAGAACGTTATGGAGAAATTACACCCGAAATACGTGAGCGCCTAGATTTTGAACTGGAAACCATCAAAAAAACAGGTTACCCCGGGTACTTCCTCATTGTGCAGGACTTCACCCGCAAAGCTCGTGAAATGCATGCCTCCGTTGGCCCGGGCCGGGGCTCTGCTGCGGGTTCTGCCGTTGCTTATTGCACAGGCATTACGAATATAGATCCCATCAAATACAATTTACTTTTTGAGCGCTTTCTGAATCCTGATCGTGTTTCACTTCCCGATATTGATATCGACTTTGATGATGAAGGCCGCGATAAAGTTTTGCAATATGTCATCAGCAAGTATGGCAAAAACCAGGTTGCGCAGATCATTACCTATGGTACCATGGCCGCGCGCTCAGCCATTCGTGATTGTGCCCGTGTAATGGAGTTACCCCTAAGCGAAGCCAACGCTTTGGCCAAGTTAGTACCTGAACGGCCGGGTATGTCATTGCAAAAAGCTTTTGAAGAAGTTCAGGAATTAGATGATATCAGAAAAGGTACTGATTTACGCGCGCAGGTTTTGCAGCAGGCCATCATCATTGAAGGCTCGCTCAGAAATACCGGAACTCATGCCTGTGGTGTAATTATTACGCCCGATGAACTCACGCGTTTTGTACCGGTAGCAACGGCTAAAGATTCTGACATGCTGGTAACGCAATTCGATAACAGTGTAGTAGAAAATGCCGGATTGCTCAAGATGGATTTCCTGGGCTTAACCAACCTAAGCATCATCAAAACTTGTTTGAAAAATATCAAAAAGCGGCATGGCATAGATATAGACATAGATGCTATTCCGCTTGATGATACCAAAACATACGAGCTTTTTCAGCGTGGAGAAACCGGAGGTATATTCCAGTTTGAATCTCCGGGCATGCAAAAACATTTGAAGGCCCTGAAGCCCGATAAGTTTGAAGACCTCATCGCCATGAACGCCTTGTACCGTCCGGGGCCTATCGTGTATATTCCAAATTTCATCAACCGCAAGCATGGTAAAGAAGCCATCAGCTATGATTTACCCGAAATGGCCGAATACCTGGAAGAAACTTATGGCATTACGGTTTACCAGGAGCAGGTGATGTTGCTTTCTCAAAAACTTGCCGGCTTTTCTAAAGGCGATGCAGATGTGTTGCGCAAAGCCATGGGCAAGAAACAAAAAGAAGTGCTGGATAAAATGAAAAGCAAATTCATTGATGGTTGTAAACAGCACAATCATCCGGTTGAGATTTGCGAAAAAATCTGGACCGACTGGGAAGCCTTTGCGCAGTACGCTTTCAACAAATCGCACTCAACATGTTATTCGCTGGTGGCGTATCAGACTGCCTATCTCAAAGCCAATTATCCGGCAGAGTATATGGCGGCTGTATTAACACACAACCAGGGCAATATTGATAATGTAACTTTCTTTATTGAAGAATGTAAAAGCATTGGCTTAACGGTGCTTGGTCCGCACTTGAACGAATCGGCCATTCATTTTGCAGTGAATGATAAAGGAGAAATTCGCTTCGGATTGGGCGCCATCAAAGGAGCAGGCGAAGCTGCAGTAGAAGCAATTATACAAGAGCGCGATCAAAACGGAGCCTTCAAAGATATTTTTGAATTTGCCAAACGGGTTAACCTGCGGGCTGTTAACAAAAAAACTTTTGAATGTTTAGCCTTATCAGGTGCCTTCGATTGTTTTAAAGAATACCATCGCAGGCAATATGTTTATGCAGCAGATGGTGATTTGAATTTAATTGAGAAAGCTACCAGGTATGCCATCAAACTGGAGGCTGAAGAACAAAGCGCACAAGTAAGTTTATTTGGTGGCGGCAATGTGGCAAGTATTCCTAAACCAAGTGTTCCATTTGTTGAACCATTCGGAGAAATTGAAAAACTGAACCTGGAAAAAGATGTTATCGGCATTTACATCTCCGGTCATCCGCTGGATAATTTCAAATTTGAAATAGACTGGTTCTGTAATTGCAGTTTGTCTGAGCTCAACAATATTGAAAATCTGGAAGGTCGCGAATTGAAACTCGGAGGTATAGTGACACATTTCGAACATCGCACTACCAAAACCGGAAAACCCTTCGGCACGCTCACTATTGAAGATTACTCAGGCAATTACCGATTTGCATTATTCGGAGAAGATTATTTCAAATTCAAAGAATACCTGATGCAAGGCTTGTTCTTATTTGTTGAAGCGGTGGTGATAAGGCAAAGTTGGGGAAATCAGCAACTGGAGCCCAAAATCAAAAGCATTGACCTTTTGAATGAACTCGGCAGCAAAAAAAGCAAAGGCATACAATTAAGCCTGAACTTTGAAGACCTGGATGAAGGTGTACTGAGTGCCATCGAAAACATAT
>DAOLDI010000164.1:0-5355 GCA_035327445.1 Cyclobacteriaceae bacterium
CGGTGCCTTTGTACAATAATTTTGAAGAGGTGTATAATTTTGCTGACTTGTTTAGAAAAGCAGTGGTATAATAAAATCATGATGAATACTAAATCTGTTGCCATTTGCGGTGCCGGACTTGTAGGTTCCTTGCTGGCCATCTATTTGAAAAGAAGAGGTTATGATATCAGTGTCTTTGAAAGAAGACCTGATATGCGTAAAGCCAATATTGGTGGAGGACGTTCCATAAACCTTGCCCTGAGCAATCGTGGACTGCAGGCTTTACACGAAGTTGGACTTGAGAAGGAAGTAAGAAAGATGGCCACTCCCATGCATGGCCGCATGATGCACGATGAACAAGGTAATTTGAATTTTCAGGCTTACGGTAAAGAAGGTCAGTTTATTAATTCTATCTCAAGAGGTGGATTGAATATGCTGATGATGACAAAAGCCGAAGAAATGGGTGCTAAGTTTTACTTTGAACATAAAATTGAGAAAGTAGATTTTGAGCAAACAAGTATAACATTCAGTCAACAGACAACAGCCGACAGTCGACAGTCGGCTGATAATACCAAATCTTTTGATTTAATTATCGGGGCTGATGGGGCCTTCTCTGCTGTGCGTTCGGCCATGCAGATAACCGACAGGTTTAACTACTCACAATCTTATATTGAGCATGGCTACAAAGAATTGAGCATACCCGCTGCAGATGATGGCAGTTTTCAACTGGAAAAAAATGCTTTGCATATATGGCCGCGCAAAAAATTTATGCTGATTGCCCTGCCTAATCTGGATGCTAGTTTTACAGTTACCCTGTTTCTTAGCATGGAAGGTGAAATCTCTTTTGCTGAATTAGAAAAAGATGAAGAGATACTTGATTTCTTTAAAAAATATTTTCCAGATGCATTAAATAAAATTCCCGATCTGATTCACGAGTTCAGAAGCAATCCAACTTCATCGCTGGTTACGGTGCGTTGCTACCCCTGGGTTAAGAACAAAACATTTTTAATTGGCGATGCCGCACATGCTATTGTACCTTTTTACGGACAAGGCATGAATGCAGGCTTTGAAGATTGCTTTGTGTTGAATGCTTTACTTGATAGATATCAGGATAACTGGGAAAAAGTTTTGCCTGAGTACCAACAATTGCGTAAACCAGATGGTGATGCCATAGCAGAACTTGCACTCAACAACTTCATAGAAATGCGCGATAAAGTGGCTGATCCAAAATTCTTACTGCAAAAGAAAATAGAAGCAAAGCTACACGCACATTATCCTGATAAATGGATTCCGCTTTACACCATGGTAACTTTTAGTGAAGAGATGAGATACTCACAAGCGCTGCGCCAGGGAAATAAACAACAAGCCATTATGGATGAAGTGCTTAATATGCCTGATGTTCAAAATCTATGGCAGAAGCTGGACTTGGCAACAATTATCGCTAAGCTTTAATCAATAATTTGTACTGCTCATAAATTTCCAGCACACTCTTTACATAATTGTAAGTCTCGGTGCATTTACAATAACCAAACTTTACAAGGGGATCTTTATAATAAAGAGGATCTGATTTCTTCAATAAAAATTCTGCAACAGCTCCATCCCATACTGTTGTATCCGCTTCAAACTTTCCTGCCAGGTTAAGGGCATCAAGAATATGTCCCATGCCCGCATTATAAGAAGCCAAAACAAATTTTAACCTTTCTTCAGGGTCTGGCACTCTGCTTGTCCATGCAGCATCCAAATGAGCCAGGTACCTTGCTCCTGCCCTGATGTTCTGTCTTGGATTAAATAAATCCTGCGCACCAAAACGCTGCCCGGTCTCCGGCATCAATTGCATCAATCCTGTAGCACCCGCCCAGGAGATTTCATGCGGATTAAACTTAGATTCCTGGTTGATAATAGCAGCCAGCAGGCGCCAATCCCAATCTAATTCTTTGGCATTTGTTTTAATGATATCATCATACACAGAAATCTTGGTAACACTGCCCAAAGATGAATAGTCGCTTTTTACACGTGCAACTGCTGAACGCGGACTGTTGAAGTAGCGGTTATAAATTACATTATAAGTAGGCTCTTTCTTCACCCTGTCGAACCAGGCATTTAATGCTGCTTGCAGATCAGGCGCATTTTTTCTGATGCCCCATGCAATTTGCTGATCAAAACTTACAGGTGTTTTTACATCTATATCCGGATAGTAATTGGCATTAACTGTGGCAATATCTTCATCAGCTATAGTATATAAAATATCTCCCCTGTTTACAGCTTCAATCAATTGCTCTGTATCTGCAATGCCTCCATCTTCAATGATGATGATGTCTCCACCAATCTCTTCTGATAAATGTACGAGGCGCTCAGCATAGGCAGAGTTTTTTCTCACATGCACTTCTTTGCCAATTAAATCGATTTGCCTTCTGATTAAGCTG
The DNA here is from genome assembly GCA_035327445.1 of Cyclobacteriaceae bacterium. Classification (GTDB taxonomy): domain Bacteria; phylum Bacteroidota; class Bacteroidia; order Cytophagales; family Cyclobacteriaceae; genus DAOLDI01. Next base: position 2,403 of record DAOLDI010000164.1, read on the forward strand.
CGTTCTATCTGATCGCGTGTCATCCTGCGCCAGCCCTCAGGTTTTTTCTGTACCAATACCTGGCGGGTGGTATAATGCGGATTGGTAAAGGCCATATGCTTCTGACGCTCTTTGGTAATAGCAAGCGAAAAAGCCAAGACATCAACTTCCCCGCGGTATAAGAGTTTGAATGCGCTATCGAGCTTAGTAACGATCTGGATTTTTAAATCAACCCCAAGTTCTGATGTAAAAAGTTTGAGCAGCTCATACTCATAGCCCATGGCCAGGCCACGGTAGATGAAATAACTGAGGGAATTATTATCGACTAAGGCTGTGAGATAACCTCTTGCTTTAATTTCTTCCAGATCAAAATAGACAGGCTCTTCTAGTTCATAGAAGGCAACCTTATCTGTTGAAATGTTTACCGTACAGCCAGCGTACAAAAACATCAACAGAAACAGGGTTTGCTGTTTCCAAAGCCTGAAAGCCATGCAATAAGGTAAGCATTGCCATGAAAAAGAAAAATATGAAGTGTACAGAATAAGGCTGAAATGCCATTTGAATTGAGAAAAGCTGTTTAAATAGGGCAAAAAAAGACCCGGCCTAAAGGCCGGGTCTCTTGAATTTTGATGATAATCAATTATTAATTGAAAATGTATCTTACACCAAACTGCATTCTGTAAACATCAAATACACCAAGTGTTTGTTGGAATGAACCTCCATCTGTAACACCAGGTTCAGTTTCACCCAATAAGCGGTTACCAAAGTTCTGCAGGCGGTAGATAGGTGCTCCATCGCCATCAACCGGACCACCCTGTGCAGGGGCTCTGGCTACAAGCGGAGTATTGGTGAACAAACTTTGTCCTACGCCCCAGTTCTTATTCAACAAGTTACCTACGTTAAGGATATCAAATCTTAACTGTAAAGTGTTCTTGCTGTTTCCAATATTCTTCACAATGTCTTGCGTCATAGAGAAGTCGGCTCTGAAAACCATGGGCAGGAACACAGCACCACGCTCAGCAATTTTTCCTCTGTTCTTGCTCAGGTATCTGTCCTGGTTGATATAAGCTTCCCAGGCAGCTTGCTGCTCAGCTACTGTGAACGTACGACCAGACGCTGTGAATGGGAAGAAATTCATTTCACTTGTATTGCGTGGAATGTAGATCAAGTCATTGGTGGTACCACCATCACGGTTAATATCTCCTGAGTACACATATGATGTATTCGCAAGAGTGAAACCTTCCCAGAATAAGGAGAAGCCGGTACCAGAGTTGGTCTTATAAGTTAAGGCAGTAAACACTCTGTGGCCTGCTGAATTACCAGAGAAACCTACACCAGGGTTGTTAGGATCACCAAAATGCTGGTTGTTGTTCCATGAACCAAATGCAATTGATCCGGGATCAACTGTATTTTTTGCAATGCCATAGTTATAACCAAGTTTAGCATAGAAGCCATCTGTAAAAGGCTTCTCTAATGAAGCTGAAATGTTGTAAGACCAACCCACGTTTTGGTTCTTCAATACAATATTACTTGTAATGTTAGAGTTGATGCGGTTAGCAGTACCCCCCGGATATAAAGGTCTTGTATCAGGACCAGTGAAGTTGGCCGTTGGCTCAATAAGGTTCGAATTAATATAGTAGACACCATTAACATCTCTGTTATAGATGAATTCTACAGTACCAATCATACCCCAGGGTAATTTCTGGTCAACACCAATATTGGTTCTCCAGATTTGAGGAAACCTAAAGCCCGGATCTGTTGAAGCCAATTCGTAAGAAGCTGCAGGAGCTCCTGTTACAGTTGTGGGCTTGTAGTGATCAGGATTGGGATTGAAAGGTCTGGCATTCGTATTGTCCAATTGCTCGAAACCTGTTAAAATACCATTGTTACCCACCTGGTTAGAAATCCACACATAGGCAGGGCGGCTGGTAAAGATACCGGTACCACCGCGCACCTGTGTGCTGCGGTCACCAGTTGCATCCCAGTTAAAACCTACTCTGGGAGACCAAAGAATATTGGCATCAGGTAATTTATCAGTTGCATAACGCACTGTGTTGCCATTTTCATCTCTGAAGTCTAATTGCTCAACATCAGGATTTCTGAAGGCTGTATTACCAAAGAAAGGAACATCAAGTCTTAAACCAATGGTAAGATTTAACTGGTTATTAACTTGCCACTCATCCTGACCATATAATCCAAGATAGAATACTTCAAGCGGTTGTATAGGCTTGGTCTGGCCGGGTATGTTTGCCCAACGCAACTGGAATCTGCGTAATTCAACAGGTGAAGTAACTCTATTGGGGTTTGCCAGATAGTCGTTGGCATCATCATAGAAATCCTGCAAGCTATTATAGGTATAAACACTTTGTGAACCCGGGAAGAATACGTTCTCTGATTCATAACGCTCTGCACTGATACCGAATGTATAGGTGTGAGCACCTTTATAAAGGGTGAAGTTATTCTGTAACTGGAAAGTCTTATAACGCAATTCGTTATTAGGTGTAAATGGTTCAAAACCGAAAGTAGTATACACCTGGTTACCTTCAAGGATATCAACCATAGGGAAGAAATCTCCTCTGGAAGCACGGCTTTCATCCTGAGAAGTAAAACCGATGATCAGGTTGTTGGACATGTTATTACCAATGCGAGAGTTCCATTCACCAATAATCGAACGGATATTTTCTAATATCTGATAGTTTGAATTCTGGAAATTCAAACCAAACAAATTGGTTCTTCTGTTTCCAAAACCCAAAGAAGATGAGTTAGAAAGCAATAGATCAGTATCAGAATCTAAGTGATTGTAACGAATGCTGATTTTATTTCTGTCGTTCAGGTTGTAATCTAATTTCACCAGGAATTTAGTTGCACCTGTTTCATGGTCATAATCCTGGTAAGGGCCAGTCTCATAACCAAAGTTATTTCTTAAGAAACCGCTTAAGGTGTTAAGGTCTGATTCAAGTACACGGGTTACGTT
>DAOLDI010000165.1:0-5352 GCA_035327445.1 Cyclobacteriaceae bacterium
CTCTATAAACTGGGAAAATGCCAGTTTCTTTTCACCTGTTTCCATGATCAGACTTGATGATAAGTTTATTAAGCTGCTTTGCAGGTATTAAATATCCAGCTTCACCAGGCTTTCATGCGCCAGGGGCTTATTGATGTATTGTTTTACTGCAGGATATTTTTTTGACTTGCTTACGTCTTGCGGGTTGATGGAGGAAGTAAGCATGATGATTTTGCATTTTGCTTTGGTACTGTTGTTTAATTTTTCAAACTCGTCTAAGAACTGAAAGCCATCCATTAATGGCATATCAATATCCAGGAAGATTACATCAGGCAGTACCTCTTCAGCCACATCCAGTTTTTCGATATTGCGCAGAAATTCAATTGCACTTTTGGCACCAGTATGTGTAAAAATGATATTCGAAATATCAGCAGCTTCAATCATTTTTTGATTGATGAGGTTGTCAATCTCGTTGTCATCAATCAACATAATGGTAGGGTATTTCTTCGCACTCATATGGACTTTGATCGGTTCACTTAAAAGTAACTGGAATTGGAGTTATTTGCAACCTGCATTACAGATCAAATTTTATTCCCTGAGCCAAAGGCAACTCTTTGCTGTAATTAATGGTATTGGTTTGCCTGCGCATATACACTTTCCATGCATCAGAACCTGATTCCCTGCCGCCCCCGGTTTCTTTTTCTCCTCCAAAAGCTCCTCCTATCTCAGCGCCAGAAGTACCAATGTTAACATTGGCAATGCCGCAGTCAGAACCGGCCTGTGAAAGGAAAGTCTCCATTTCACGCATATTACTTGTCATGATGGCTGATGAAAGTCCCTGCACAACTCCGTTTTGCATCGCAATGGCATCTTCAAGTGTTTTGTATCTGATTAGGTAAAGAATTGGCGCAAAAGTTTCTTCCTGTACAATTTGATACGTGTTCTCTACTTCAGCTATGGCGGGTTTAACATAACAACCCGATTCGTATCCTTTGCCTTTCAGCACACCACCTTGTACAATCATAGTGCCGCCTTCAGCTTTAATTTGTCTCAATGCTTTTTGATAGGCACTTACTGCCGCTTTGTCGATAAGCGGACCCACATGATTTTGCTGATCTAAAGGATTACCGATTTTTAATTGTCCGTATGCTTTTACCAGTTTTGCTTTTACAGCATCGAAAATACTTTCATGAATAATTAACCTGCGTGTGCTGGTGCAACGTTGGCCTGCAGTACCCACTGCACCAAACAAAGCTGCTCGAATGGCAATGTCCAGGTCAGCATCTGGTGTAATAATGATGGCATTGTTACCACCAAGTTCTAGCAAGCTTCGGCCCAACCTTTCGGCAACTGTTTTGGCAACAATTTTACCCATGCGGATTGAACCTGTGGCAGAGATGAGTTCAACACGTTTATCTGAGGTGATGAACTGCCCTACTTTATAATCGCCATTGATTACACAAGAAACACCTTCTGGCACATTATTTTTTTTGAATACTGCAGCAATGATTTTCTGACAAGCGATACTGCAAAGCGGAGTTTTTTCTGAGGGTTTCCAGATGCAAACGTCACCGCACACCCAGGCCAGCATGGTGTTCCAAGACCACACGGCAACCGGGAAATTGAAAGCTGATATTATACCTACTGCACCCAGCGGATGATACTGCTCATACATGCGGTGCAGCGGGCGTTCTGAGTGCATGGTTAAACCATGTAATTGTCTGGATAAACCTACTGCAAAATCACAGATGTCAATCATCTCCTGCACTTCGCCTAAACCCTCCTGATAGGATTTACCCATTTCATATGATACCAGTTTACCAAGTGGTTCTTTGTATTTTCTTAGGGCCATGCCAATTTGCCTTACCACCTCACCGCGTTTTGGGGCAGGCACCATACGCCATTGTAGAAATGCTTCTCTTGCTTTGCTGATTACAACTTCGTAGCTCTTCTCATCACATGAGCTCACTTTACCGATTAATTTTCCATCAACCGGAGAATAAGATTCAATAATGGGCCCTTTACTTTTGATCCAGTTTGTTCCTGTAGATACACCAATATTTGATTTGCTGATACCCAGCGTTTGAAGACTTGCTGCGATTCCGAAGTTTTGCATGTGACAATTTTGATTTGTCACAAAGCTAATAAAAAGCCCGAAGAGCTTTGATGCTGTTACCAGTTTAGTGCGTAAGAAGTGCGGCTGCCATCATCATACATTCCTTCAACCAGCAGGCTGCCCGATTTCGGTTCAAGAATGCGGTTTAAATCGGCCACATCATCAACCTGAACTTTGTCAATATGTGTAACAATAAATCCTTCTTGTATGCCGGCTTCTTTCCATTTGCCATCTTTCAGGTAACGCAACCTTACGCCACCTCTTATTTTATAATGCTGCATTTCTTTGATGGCCAGGTTTTCAAAGGTGGCGCCATCTAATTCATATTTGAATGATTTGGCTTCAAGGCTTTCTGAACCTTCATTATTTTTTAAGCGCGCTTTGGTTTTCTTAATGTCTCCATTTCTGTTATAAGCCACTTCAACTTCTTTTCCCGGCCTGTTACGCGCAACAATTTCCTGGAGTTCAGAAACTGAATTCACAGGGCTGCCATTTATGGCAACAATTATATCGCCACGTTGCAAGCCTGCTTCTTCTGCTGCGCTTCCGCGGTTGATGTTGTTCACATAAACACCTTGTGTTATGTTGGTGCCAATACGCTCGGCCATGGCGGCATCCATATCAACTATTCTAATTCCGAGCAGTCCTCTTTGTACCTGACCAAATTCAAGCAAATCATCCATTACTTTTTTAACAAGACTCACTGGAATGGCAAAAGAGTATCCGGCATAAGAACCTGTTTGTGTTGCAATGGCTGTATTGATACCCACCAATTCTCCGCGCAAGTTTACCAGCGCACCACCACTGTTGCCGGGATTTACTGCTGCATCTGTTTGAATAAATGATTCTACCTGTAAATTATTTTTGTCTTGAAGTATGCGGATGTTTCTTGCCTTCGCACTCACAATACCTGCTGTTACGGTTGAGTTTAGATCGAAAGGATTACCAATTGCCAAAACCCATTCACCTTGAATTAATTGATCAGAATTTCCATAGGGTACAAATGGCAGATTAAACTCATTGATTTTGATAAGTGCAAGATCCGTTGAAGGATCAGTACCGATTACTTTGGCGAAGTATTTTCGATTATCGTTCAATACAACTTCTATGCGGTTGGCATCTTCAATAACATGGTTGTTGGTAACAATGTAACCATCATCAGAAATGATAACACCAGAGCCTGATGATCGTGGTGAATAATGAAAAAATCTTTCGAGTGGATTTCTGCTGAACTCTCCGGCACCATAACTCACCCTGATGTGCACAACTGCAGGGATAACCACTTGCGCAGCAGATTTAAAATTAAGTTCTGCAGGCAAGGTGTAGGCGCTGCTTGAATCTGACCTCAATCCGGTGAGCAACATGTTTTGTCTTGCTTCAATTGAATCGTAATTTCTGAGGTTAGCAAGGCTTACATATTTGATGGTAATGAGAGAACCAATTACTGCCCCGGCAATTGCAGAGGTGATAACTAAGGTAACCAACAAGAATTTTCTCATACTTTCCGGATTATCGATATCAAATTAATCGATTTTAAACCAAAAGAGTTTTGCATTCGTGTAAAAAGAGAAGGGGATTTCTGCTGAAACCCCCTCTGCACTGTTTTTTTGATCCTTCTGTCTTATTTAACAGAAATGGTTTGCTTCAATAATTTCTTGCTGTCTTTAGGTATTTCAATCTCCAGTACGCCATTATTGTAGCTTGCAGTGATTTTAGCTGCATCGGCAATATCAGGCAAGGTAAATGACCTGCTGAAGCTGCCGTACTGGCTTTCAACAATGTGGAAGTTTCCATCTTTTGACTCGCGATTGAATTTACGTTCTCCGCTAATGGTCAAGAACTTATCATCTAATTCAATCTTGAAATCATCTTTCTTCATACCCGGGGCTACCAGGTTAATTTGGTATGATTTCTCGTCTTCAAAAATATCTGCCTTGGGCACAAAAGTGCTTCCGCCAGAGCGGGCCAGTGAATCGTTAAAAAACCTGTCGACCAGGTTACTGAAACTTGTGGGTGCATAGTCATGCACATTGTATCTGATAATGCTCATAGTATGTTGATTTTTTGTTTTACATCTGAAACCACTGAGCTTATAATGAAAAATATGCCAAGGCAAAAAATCATTAAAAAGAGGACAAAATGACCTGATACTCAAATGATTGAAGATCTAATAATGACATTATGGCTTGAAAATGAGCCTGATAGACATAATTTTCAAAGACCGGAGCAGCTGTAAATAAAAGGGCTTGAAATAAAAAAGCCCCACCGATTGGTGAGGCTTTTGCTCCTCCTCTTGGACTTGAACCAAGGACCCTCTGATTAACAGTCAGATGCTCTAACCAGCTGAGCTAAGGAGGAATTTCCATTCCGTTAAATGGAGTGCAAACATAAGTTATCAGACTTTAATTTTCAAAAACAGCTTTGGGAAAAATCTCTCAAATAAGAGAAGCAAGAATGTTTTGAAATGATTCCGGATTGATGGCAGCTATATTGGAATCTGAGCCAAGCTTGGGGAGACTCAGTACCTTTTGTCTTGGATTGATGGAGGCTATCCAGTTTTGGATTTCCTGAGCCTGTGCATGTTGTTGCTCCAGTAAAATCACCAGATCGGGGTTTAGTTTTAATTGTTCGAGGCAATCGGCTTTAGCATTAACACTTCGCAGCTTTACCTTTTTCCCGTTTGCTTGATTGTTAAGAAAAGAACTGGTCTTGCTGAGACTATCCTCTAATAAATTACGGCTATCAAAAACAACAATGAGTAGGTCTTTCGAAGGGAAAAAAAGTTCAGAAGGGAATTTAACATCTACCAGATCTGGCTCATTTTTGCGAATACTGGAATTCAGCGAGTGTGCAGCATGTAGATACAAATTAAAAAAAGCCATTAGGTATAGACTGTCTGGGATTTAGGTTGATTAAGGCTGAACAAAAATAGCCAAAGAATCGAGTAAAGAAAGCAAAAAATGAAAATCCCGGCAGGGCCGGGATTTATCTTCTTTTTTAGCCTAAAAACGGATACCTGTAATCGGTAGGGGGTACAAAAGTTTCTTTGATGGTGCGTGCCGAAACCCACCTGAGCAGGTTCATCTTGGCGCCTGCCTTATCATTGGTGCCTGAGCCCCTTGCGCCTCCAAAAGGTTGCTGCCCTACTACGGCACCAGTAGGCTTATCATTAATGTAGAAATTACCTGCAGCGTTTTGCAATTTCTTGCAAGCCATTTCTATGGCATACCTGTCTGTGCTGATGATAGAACCTGTTA
>DAOLDI010000166.1:0-5345 GCA_035327445.1 Cyclobacteriaceae bacterium
AATGGGAAGTGCTGCTATTGACCTGGTTTATGTGGCTTGTGGTCGGTTTGAAGGATTCTTTGAATATGATCTCAACCCATGGGACGTGGCCGCTGGCGCCTTTATTGTGCAACAGGCAGGCGGTACTGTAACAGATTTTAAAGGAGGCAATAATTATTTATTTGGCGGAGAGATGTGTGCTGCATGTGATGTGCATCCGGAAATGTTAAAAATTATTCAGCAGCACTGGAAATAAATGTAATTTTGAAACATGTGGCAAGAAGTTATTATCGGGATATTATTTGCAGCGGCATTGTTTTATTTAGGCCGAACTCTTTACCGGCACTTTACGGTAAAAGATGCCTGCAAAACAGGCTGCGGATCTTGCGCTATTGATCTTGACAAAATTGAAAAGCAAATCAACAGTCAAAAACCCTGATCAGGCCCAAACCTGTGCACCTTCTGTGCAATTTTTACAAATTTCAATTTCGCTTCTTCCTTTTAACAGGCTTTTTCTGAAATTATGGTAAGCATCACTTAACCATATTTCCTTAAAAGAATTTTGCCTCAAATCTCCTAAAACAAAATGTGCGTCTTTATCAAAGCAGCAGGGAACCACTTTACCATCCCAGGTAATCACACAGCTATGCCACATTTTCCAGCAATGATTGTCTAAACTGTGTTTGATGGCATAATTACCGTCTGACAATTTTCTATAGCGAGAATATTTTTCATTCTGTGGAATTAAATCCGAGCCATTTTCATAATCGTAAATCTGCGCTGTCTTTAATTTAACTTCATCAACTCCTAACTCCTTTGCTAGTTTATATACCTCAGGAATTTCGTGTTCATTTGGTTTTACTACCAGAAATTGAAATATAGTATGGGGCGTTGCAGATTTTAACTTCTTCTTCCAGGCAATAATATTTTTGGTTCCCGCTATTACTTTCTCAAGTTTTCCGCCTACGCGGTAAGATTCATAAGTAGATTGCGTTAGTCCATCAATTGAAATAATCAATCTCTTCAAACCTGATTTTACTGTTGCCTCCGCGAGTGAATCATTGAGGTAATGCGCATTGGTAGAAGTTGCCGTATAAATTCCTCTGTCATCTGCATACTTCACCATACTTAAAAATGAGGGATGTAAGTATGGTTCACCCTGAAAATAAAAAGTGAGGTATATCAAATTCTCTTGTAACTCATCAATAACTTTCTTAAACAAATCTTCCTGCAACATTCCGGTTGGCCTTGTAAAACTTCTAAGTCCGCTTGGGCATTCCGGACATCTTAAATTGCATGAAGTAGTAGGCTCTATGGCTATACTAAGCGGCATTGCATTTATAGATGGCACTTGCCTACTCATTGACCGATAATAGCTGTACAGGAGGCTGGCCGCATTACGGCTTTTGCGCCACGAAACACTCTTCATCAATGCGATATAATCATTCATTGAAAACACAAGCCAAGATACTTGAAAATTGCCTGATGATGTTAGATTTGCTTTTATCTTTCAGCGAATGAAAATCATTATGATAAAAATCTTGTGTCTTATATCTGCTCTTCTACTCTACATCAATGTTCAGGCACAAATTAACCTTTCTGATTATGCCGAAATTTCTGTAATCACCTGTGGTCCGGGCCAGGAAGCAGTCTTTACAGCTTTCGGGCATAGTGCTTTTAGGGTATATGACCCAATGAATAACATCAACCATGCTTACAATTATGGTGTATTTGATTTTGATCAGCCAAATTTCTACTTAAACTTTGCGCGTGGCTATAACTATTATAAACTGGCGGTTCAAGATTACCGGAATTTTGAGTATTACTATATATACAACAATCGCTATGTGCATGAGCAGGTATTAAATCTTACACAGGTACAAAAACAAGAACTGTTTGATTTTCTTCAATGGAATGCGCTTCCTGAAAATCAATTCTACCGCTATGATTATTTTTATGATAACTGCGCCACCAAAATTCCTGAAGTAGTTGCTAAAGTTTTTGGCGATGCTGTGGTTTTTGATGGATCTTACATTACCACTAATTATAGCATCAGGCAACTCACCGATATCTATCTAAAATACCAACCCTGGGGCGATTTAGGCATTGATTTGTGCCTGGGTTTACCCATGGATAAAGTAGCGAGTCCTTATGAATACATGTTTTTGCCTGATTATGTGGAGAGTAGTTTTGATCATGCAAACATTAATGGAGAACCCCTGGTAAAAGAAAAAAGGACAATCTACGCAGCGGTTGATGAAGAATTTAGTAATGGAATTTTCCAGCCTTTAATCATATTCATGATACTGGCTTTCATCGCAGTTATTATGACAGTTAATGATAACAAGCGAAAAAAAATTGCACACTGGTTTGATGTGCTCGTATTCTCTACAGTAGGTGCAATAGGTGTTTTGCTTCTCTTACTATGGGTAGCTACCGATCATAAAGCAGCAGCTTTTAATCTTAATCTACTATGGGCAGTTCCTACACACCTGGCTTTCGTCTATGGTATACTGAAAAAACAGCAGTGGATAATATACTATTCTAATTTTGTAATGGGCATCAACATAGTTTTATTAATCACCTGGGCATGGTTGCCTCAAATGTTGCATTACTCAATTGCTCCTCTTATAGCTGCGTTGGCTATGCGTGCATTTTTATACTCTGATTTCAGCCACATGCTGCGCAGAAACAGCAATTAATTACATATGTATTGCGCGGTTTGCAGTAGCCGCCAGACAAGCTTCTTTGAATGCCTCCATATAAGTTGGGTGCGCATGACTCATGCGTGAAATATCTTCTGCTGATGCACGGTACTCCATAGCTACCACACCGGCTGCAATCATATCGGCCGCACGTGCACCAATGATGTGCACACCCAATATTTCATCTGTTGATTTATCGGCCAATACTTTTACCAAACCATCGGTATCCATAGAAGCGCGCGCACGGCCTAAAGCTTTGTATGGAAAAGTGCCCACTTTATAGGCAGTACCTTTTTCTTTGAGTTGCTCTTCGGTATAACCCACGCTGGCCACTTCGGGCCAGGTGTATACTACACCGGGAATTAAAAGATAATTGATGTGTGGCTTTTGTCCGGCAATTTGCTCGGCTACCATCACACCCTCTTCCTCCGCTTTGTGCGCTAGCATAGCACCGCGCACTACATCGCCAATGGCATAAATATTATCTGCTTTGGTTCTCAAGTGCTCATCAACCGGAACTTTACCTTTATCTAGTTCGATGCCAATTTGCTCTAAACCTAATCCATCAGTATAAGGTCTGCGGCCAATACTTACCAGACAATAATCACCTTTCAACTCAATGCCTTTGCCTTGTTTGTCTTCTGCTTTAACCGTTACTTCCTTTCCTTTTACATCAACAGCAGTCACTTTATGGCCGAGGTAGCAATCCATACCCAGCTTCTTTGCTACTTTAAGTAACTCTTTGCCCATGGTTCCATCCATGGTAGGAATCAAGCTATCTAAAAACTCTACAACCGTAACCTTAGCACCAATACGTGCATATACAGAGCCGAGCTCCATACCAATCACACCTCCGCCTATCACTATCAAATGCTTAGGAATTTCCTTCAGCTCTAAAGCCTCGGTGCTGGAAATAACTCTTTTCTTATCGAAAGGCGCAAAAGGTAATGGTGTAGGTTTTGAACCTGTAGCAATTACAATTTTATCTGCCTGTAGTTTAGTCTCCTTACCATCTGCCGCTGTTACTTTCACCGTGTTTTTATCTACAAAAGAACCTACACCAGTATGCACATCGATTTTATTTTTCTTCATTAAAAACGCGATGCCATCTACATTGGCTTTCACAACGCCAGCTTTGCGCTCAATCATTTGTTTGATGTTGGCCTTAGGTTCGCTGATATCAACGCCATGTTCTTTAAAGTGCTTCAGCGCATTGTAGTAATGTTCTGATGAATCGAGTAAAGCTTTGGATGGAATACAACCTACGTTCAGACAAGTGCCTCCCAATGTATTGTACTTTTCAATGATGGCAGTTTTTAAACCTAATTGTGCGCAACGAATAGCACACACATAACCACCAGGACCAGAGCCAATAACTATAACATCGTACTTCATCAGTAAAATATGTTTTGTGAAAAATCTATTTCAATAAATTAAATCTCGAGAATCAATCTTCCAGGGTCTTCCAGCAATTCTTTAACCCTCACCAGGAAGCTTACCGATTCTCTTCCATCGACTATGCGGTGGTCGTAAGAAAGGGCCACATACATGATGGGTCTGATGACGATTTCTCCATTCTTTACCACAGGGCGCTCCACAATATTGTGCATACCCAAAATTGCAGATTGTGGTGGATTAAGAATAGGTGTTGATAACATACAACCAAACACGCCTCCATTGGTAATGGAGAATGTGCCTCCCTGCATTTCATCAATCGAAAGTTTACCATCTCTTGCCTTTGTTGCCAGGCGCACAACTTCCGATTCAATCTGTGCAAAACTTAAATGCTCTGCATTTCTGATAACAGGAACTACCAAACCTCTTAGAGTTGAAACGGCAATTGAAACATCGCAGTAATCATGGTACTGGACTTCTTCGCCATCAATCATGGCATTTACTGCAGGGAATTCTTTCAAAGCCACACACACCGCCTTGGTGAAGAATGACATGAAGCCTAAACCAACACCATATTTCTCTTTGAATTTGTCTTTGTAGCGGCCGCGTAAATCCATCATGGGTTTCATATCTACTTCGTTGAAAGTAGTTAGCATGGCTGTGCCATTTTTGGCTGCCAGTAATCTTTTGGCGATGGTCTTGCGCAAGCTGCTCATTTTTTCTCTGCGCAGTTCGCGACTTACACCTCCACCAATAACCGGAGGCGCCAATTCTTTTTTCTTCTCTTCAGATTTTGCCGGAGCAGATGATTGGGTTTGAGCTTTGGCGGCATCTTCTTTGGTGATGCGACCGCCTACTCCAGTGCCTTCAACTTGTGATGCCTTGATGCCTTTCTCATCTAAAATTTTTGCAGCAGCCGGTGAAGGATGCCCCGCAGCATAACTTGATTTATCAGCAGCAGATGCAGGTGATGATTTTGATTCTGTTGGTGCGGCTGAACTCTGCGCAGCAACACCTTCCATCACTTCTATTCTACAGATGAGGCCACCAATAGGCAGTGTTTCTTTTTCTTTCGCCACGATGCGCAACACACCGCTTGCTTCTGCGGGTAATTCAAAAGTGGCTTTGTCTGACTCCACTTCTGCAATGATTTCATCTTGCGCCACCGTATCACCATCTTTCTTCAACCAGGTAGAAATGGTTACTTCAGTAATTGATTCACCAACAACCGGCACTTTCATTTCTTTTACTTCGCCAGTTGATTTA
>DAOLDI010000167.1:0-5333 GCA_035327445.1 Cyclobacteriaceae bacterium
GTATTTGAACCTGTATTTGTACCGGCCGACCAAAGTATAAGTCCTATAAACTGATTGTCATCGGGATTTTCAATAATAGAACCAACGAAATCTTCAAGACCAGCAATCTCCACCACATCGGTTATATTAATCGTAACATTTGCTGTTTTGGTAAGGATTCCATTTGTAACGGAAACAACAGCGGTAATAGAAGGGTTAACTTCATAGTCAAATACATCAGGATTTAAAACACTTAACTGGCCAGAACTTGTGTTAATGACCAAGGCACCCGACACAGATTGAGAACTAATGGAATAGGAGAGTGTACCGCGATTTGTTACTGCAGAAATGGTACCGAGAGTGGCATTTGCTGCAGGGTTTTCGGCTATGCTTGTTGTGAAGTTACCCACGGTTAGATTGGTTGGTTCAAGCACAGTAAATTTAGCGTTGGCAGATTCCAGAGTTTTTACCCGCACTTTTACATCAACTTCTCCGGGGGTAATACCTGATGGTACTGTTGTACCGATGGCAGTAGCAGAAAATGTTGTAATGCTTGCCTCAGTCGTATTGAAAAACACTTTAACATCGGTTTGAACAGCACCGAAGTTGGCTCCTGTAATTGTGATGGGCGTTCCGGCTTCTCCTTCAGCAATACTTAAAGAAGTAATACTTGGAATCGGTTCCTCAGCCTCATCATTACAGGAGGCAAAAAACATAAAGGTGCTAAGCAGGAATAATGCACAGACAACTTGATTGAATTTTGTGAATAGGTTTAGTTTAGGCATAGTTCTTTAATTTGGTTAATTAAAGGTGTGTAAGATTATGCCGCCAAACTGCTTGCTTTAATGAATGGTATAAGTTGATTTATAAGGAGTATACTTTGGCTAATGAAGGCCAGGGTTAGAAAGAAGGTAATTAAGTTATATCTTGTTTTTGCCTGATCCAGATACTTCGATCGGGATAAGTTGTTAAATTGTTTTGGTGGGAGGGTTTCCTTAGCTATCTTTAATTACAGCAGATCAAGTTGTACTTGATTCTTAAATTTGATGTTCTTGATTGGGTATATATAATTACATTTAAAAATCATGTTTAAATATGTATAAAACTCTATCATTACTGACTTTGATTGCTTTTTCTCAGGCAAAATTATTTGCGCAGGAGATGGAGCCTCTAAGGGTGCAACGTTATGAATACAAGAAGGTCTATCGCGAAATCAATGGTAAGAAGATTGCATGTTCAGAAATGTTTGCTGATACGAGCATAACACTCACCTATGCGGTAAATACAAAGCCCGGCATACACGATCGAAAAATCTTTGTTAACGATGAAAGCTTCCATCTTAGACTTAATAAAAAAGGTAACGATACATTGCGTTCTGCTGAAGGAGAATTTCTTGCGCTTGTGCATTACCAGGAAGGCAAGCGATTTAGTATTATTTTACCTGATGAACGCTACTTCTTTTTTCAAAGACTCACAGCTAAAGAGTGGAAATACAAGCACGGTACAGCAACGGTGATGCATGGTAAGCTGAAAAGAGAAAATGGTAAAAATATCCACGAAATAGAAATATTTGATATCCAGACTGATTCAATACCCTTACTGCTTATGGTGGCTCAAGTGCCCATTGCAGAACTGATGTACAGACGACAAAGAGCACCTGTAGTTATAGCTGGAATATGTTTCAGTGCATTTATTACTGCCTTTGCTCCACAGCGAGGTCCCACTATAGGGTTATGAAAGACCACCCAGCTATCCGTAGTTTGCATTAAAAAAATTAAGCTGTATCCCAATACTTATCGAGACGAATAGCCAGGGACGCAGACATTGCCATCATTAAGAATTGGCATTGGTTTGGGCAATTTTTGACAAGACTTGTCGAGGTAATTTCCTGTTTTCAACAGATCAAAATTGTAAATTATATTGGATCTCGAACCGTTACCTTGAATCCACCCCCTTATCAATCATTCTTAATCACGTGAATCCAACCCTTAAATACTTTTGTATTACAGGGGTTACTCAGGGAGAAATAATAAATTCCGCTAGCAAGATTATCAGCATTCCATGAGTTATCATACGGTTGTTTTTGAAATACTTGCTTTCCCCAGCGGTTATAGATTGTTATACCTGAATTGGAGAGCGCACTGTCAATTACAAAGAAATCATTCTTTCCATCGCCATTAGGCGTTATTATGTTTGCGAAGAAGAGTTCATCCCATGAAATAGGACTGATTAAAACAACTTCACTTTCTGATACGCCACAATAATTCCGGTTAGCTGCGTAGTATGAACCTGAATCCTGGACGAGTAAGGAATGTTCATGTTCATCCGGAATCAACTCACCATCCTTATACCACTCCACATTCTCACCATGCTGAACTGTGATTATATCACTGCATTCGGTGGTGTAAAGAACGGGATGTGCGGGTAATGCTAAGGCTTGTACAGAAATAGTAGACATTTCACCCTGTACACCGCATTTATTTAAGGCATACACAGTCAGTTCACCCTTGCCATCATTCGTAACATTCAACGAAATTGTTGGATCAGAACCTGAATCTCCAATGTGATTCAGAAATGCAGGAATGGTCCAAATAAATTGTGTAACATTTTCGATCGGTTCAATGTGGTAGCTTATTGAATCACCCACACAAACTTCGCTGGGTCCTTCAATAGCTGACACATTAGTTGGGTCCGCCATGCAAAGAGTTAGGCTGGCTACGAAACCATCCAAGTTGCCTTTAGTAAGCAACTGATTTTGATTTACAGTTAATGCACTCATGTAGCCTGAAATTACTATTGCGGAATCAATAGGGGAGAACGAAATATGCAGTGGATAACCATACCCATCCAGTAATATAGTTTGTCCTGTAAGTTGCACCGTATCGAGTTCAGCATATAAAAACTGAGATGCAGCGGATGCTCCCGTAATAAATATTCCGATAGAAGTATATTTTATATCGCTTAGGGAAACTTTCAACTCTTTTTCAAACAATGCACCGTGCACAATATCTCCATTGGTATTGTATTTAATAACAAAAGAGTCTTTGTTCCAATATTCTGGAGAGGAATCCCCATGAAGAATCAGATTATCAAATTTTACATCTCCTTTAATGGAACCGATCAGGTAGATGTTTCCCTGGGGATCTACCGTAAGCGATTGGCCCATGTTGTTATCTTCTTTGTCTGCCACTTTTAGTCCGGCTTTCGCCCATTGTGTTTCACCTGCCGGATTCAGTTTAGCAATATAAATATCACTATGCGTATTATTGGTTGCTGTTAGGGTAAAGGCGTCAAAATGTACTGTGTTAGTAAATAGTCCAGTTAGATACACGGTGCCTGTATTTTCGATAAATATTTCACGGCACTCAACATTCGTTTCGGAGGGAGGATTTTTAAGCCAGATGAGATTCCCATCCAGATCAAATTTAGTGATGAACAAATTATTGCCTGGGAATCCGATAGGATTGCTTAGTACCTGATCGTCTATCATCAGACTTCGGCTGAAGTTCCCCGCTACAACAAGACCGCTCTGACTTACCGAGATGAGACCCCAGACCCTGATTGCCGATAATGATGTAGTTCCCAAAATTCCTTTGATCCAGATCATGTTTCCGTCACCATCAAATTTTGACACGAAAGAATTCCAGAAGTTATTTCCTGCAAGCGAGCTAAGCACAAGGTCATCGTCAAAGTAAAGTTCCTGAATGAATCCACCTGCAAGGTAAATATTACCGTCAGCATCCACATCAAGGCCTACATCACCATTGTAAGATGGCCCTCCCAGCATTTTCACCCAAATTACTTCTCCATTTGGTTTGGCTTTGTACAAGAACATGTCAGACTCATCCATACTGGTTAAAACAAGGCCTCCAATTGTAACCGAATTCTCAAAATATCCTACCACAATGATGTTGTTATCCTGATCTATCACATGTTGCTCAACAACATCCATCCCGGAGCTTCCAATCTGATGGGCCCAGCTAAATTGTGCTTTACTCGCAAGAGGCGATGCCAGAACAAAAAATAAAATCAGGGGGATGCGAATAAAATGGCGCACAGTAACTGCTTATAGGAATAGGGTGTAAAGTTAAAAAAAAAGATAACCTGAAAGTGGTCACACAGTACAACTTAGCAACCTGCAGTCTGCCGCGTCTTTTCGGGAATGAAATAAGGGAGTAGAGTATTAGGAATTTCTGAATTGTACGCTAGCAATACTTGGAATGGATCACTATCGGCTTTTTACTTTAATTTGGGAAAACTGCCACTTAGGCTTCCTGCTGACCAGAACAAGAACTCAGCATCAGGCAGAAGCGCAAGCAAGAGTTATATAATGTTCAGGCGTTATGTTTGCATAGCTTTGGATTAGGGTTGGCATTAATAGTTTAGCGCTGGCATTTCCCTAATAATAACCCACCCCTTATTTCTCTGACTGTACTAGCACTCTTTTGACATTTTTGGCAGGAGTGGGGTAGGTGCGAATGCAAATGTGTGCGGCAAAGTAAATCATTGCTATTTGAAGTCAGCAGCGTAGCAAGGGAGGAGGGTGCCTGGCTGGTATGCGCGGGTAACTTCTTACTGGTTGTATTCAATCAATGCGTATGTAAAGAATACATATGTAAGTTATTATGTGAATTTCAATGTTAAATATTTGATGTTGAAACTCACATAAACCATCAGAAATCCAGATTCACACAACAATACACTTTTTGGGGTATTGCTTATGTCAATAGTGTTTAGTTAACTTCATTCAATGAGAGCGCCATGCATCTGCATTCGCATTTCATAATTCCTGTAACCTAAACTAAATATGACTTCAATTAAACCATGGCTTCAAAGTCTTGATAAAGAACGCAGTTCAACACCTGAACTCATTTCTTTCAATGCCACACGCAAAGCAGTAGGCTGGCTAGGTATATTATTGCCGCTTGCTTTACTCACAGGTTCATTTCTCTTTGGCGATTGCTGCAAGCTGCAACCCTCCATCAGTCATTATTATTACACCAACATGCGCGAGGTGTTTGTGGGTGTGTTATGTGCAGTATCGCTTTTTCTTTTCACCTACAAAGGTCATAATGCCTGGGACAGCATCAGCGCCAACCTGGCCGGGCTCTTTGCATTGGGTGTAGCCATTTTCCCTACGGATATAGCTGATTATGCTTGTCAGGAAGATGTTCAAGCTGTATTTGCTATTGCCGCCAATAACACCTTGCATTATATCAGTGCGGCTTCGCTCTTTATAACTCTTGCCTGTATCTCACTATTTCTTTTTACTAAAAGCAATAAACCAAAAAGTGAGTGGAGCAAACAAAAAATAAGACGGAATCTCGTGTACAAGCTCTGTGGTATTGTTATGG
>DAOLDI010000168.1:0-5320 GCA_035327445.1 Cyclobacteriaceae bacterium
TCTTGCGATTTAGCAATTTTTTTACCTTATCAAGGCCAATCAGGTAGTAATCGGAATAAAACAAGCGTGCATAAATGCGGGCCTGCTTAAGAAAAACAGGCCAATGGGTAATAAGATGAGATCGGCTGCCCAAATACCCAAGAGAGGACTCATCACATCCTGGCGGGCCCATTTCTCGCCCTGATTACTCAAAAGGTAGAAAATGATGAAGAAGAAAATGGAAACCAGCACAGGCACACCCAGACCACCTTTCTTAATGATGGAACCAAGCGGAGCACCGATGAGAAACATGATGATACATGCTACTGAATTAGCAATAATTTTATGCCACTGTATCCTGAAGATATTCAACTCACGGTTATAATTCTCAAGCGTTAGGTTTTGATTATAGATATATTGCTTGGCCTGCCTTGCACTATTGGCAGCCCGATTGGTAATAAATGCCTGCCTTGCAGTTAGCATGAGGCTGTCAACCAAATGATCATATTTTGCTCGATCGGCACTATCCAGATTGTGATAGGAAAACTCAGTATTCATTCTCCTGATATTGGAGTTCAATACTACCTTTTGAATATTATTTTCTTCATATACCCGAACCACCTGCTCCACAGCCGGAAGATTTCTGATCTGCTTTCTTGGTTGAGGGTTTTCAAATAAGGGGCTTTCTCTTACTGGTTGTGGCAGGTTATTGATGGAATCTCTTCTGATCTTTTCATCATAAACTGATTTCGGCATTACCATTGAGTCTTCACGAATGTGAAAAGTGAAAAAAGTATTCCTGTTATAAAATATGTTTGACATCTGCCCCAGCTTTTGCTGGTTTAAAGAGTCAATGTCTCCATCTAATTCTTTCAGGTTTCTCATCAAGCGGTTTCCCTGAAACCATTTTTTATCGGTTCTGTCAAATGCAAATGATGACAGGTCCATGATAATTTGCGAACGATCAAACTTGCTTTTGGTAATCGATTCTGTACTTGCTTTGCCGCCCGAAAGCTCTGCATTAGAAGATGTACCTTCTGAATAATTATAACCATTAAATAACTCCAACTGTAAGTATCTCTCGTTAAGAATTGTTGTCATTCGGCCAGAGTCTGCCTTAATTACTTCTTTATTGCCATCCCCTTTTCTGTGGTCATAAATGGTGAGATACTTTAAAGTTATGTTATCCGGAAATTTCTTATCTACCTTGATACTGAAATCAGGAATGCCATTATAAAAAGCTCCTTCCTTCAAATCGAGGGCTGGCTTCTTCTGCCTGATATCATACAACAAACTATAAGCTTCAAGCGCTGATTTGGGAACCAGATTATTATTGATATAAAAAGCCCCCATGGTTAAGAAAATAACGAGGATAAAAATGGGGAGCAATGTTCTTTGTAAAGAGATGCCTGCGCTTTTGATGGCTGTGAGTTCAAAATGCTCTCCCAGGTTACCAAAAGTAATTAAGGATGATAATAGCACAGCCAAAGGCATAGCAACAGGTGTCATGAACACCGCAAAATGAAAAAGCAACTGACCAAAAACATCAATGCCCAGGTCTTTACCTACCAGGTCATCAAAGTACTTCAGCATGTGCTGGGTTAACAAAATAAAAACCACCACAAGGAAAGTGAGCACAAACGGGCCTGTGAAAGCAATCAACACCAGCTTATCAATTTTCTTCATGAAATTCCCTTGAATGGAAATACAAAATTAGAAGCAAAAAGCGGGCAGAAAAATTATTAACCTCCAACTGTGGATTTTAGAGTATCAACAAGGCCGTTCCAAAGGTCTTTCAACTCAGCCAGATCATCAAAGTCTGAGTAATCAACAATGTGTAAAAAAACGGTTTGGGTTAATTCATTTTGTTCAAGTCTTAACTCAAGGTAAGAGGGGTCAACTTCTTCTTCAGCATCATCAGATAGAAATTCAAACTTGGCAAAGTGATTAAGGCGATGTGCAGTAAGGCGTGCCAGATGTGCTTCATTCTCCCAATAAAAAGTGAAAAGCTTTTTTTCGTTATCAACTTTCACATCATCAGCAAACCACTGGGCTAGCCCACTGGCAGAATAAATGTAGGGATAAAGCATTTTTACCGATGCTTTAATCTCATAATCTGCTACAAATTTCTGTTTGGTTGTGCTGTTCATCCGATGTTGGAATTTATACCATTTTTGTGAGAGTTTCAAAATAAAAAATGATGCTATTGTGGATATGCACTCAAAATTCTATGTTTGCGACCTATTTAAGCGCAGATAGCCTTTTAAAGCAATTTGTACATAGCAATTTGGCGAGGTAGCTCAGGTGGTTAGAGCGTTGGATTCATAACCCAAAGGTCGGGGGTTCAACTCCCCCCCTCGCTACAAATAATAGATGGCAGCATGAGCTGCCTTTTTTGTTTATCCAAACTTTAAAAGTTTAAGGGTTCAATGCTGACGCTTGCGGTCAGCACAGGTCGCTGAGGCTTGCGGTTTTTACAGCTCTCTTTTCCTGTAAGCAGTATAATCCGGAATGCTTCTCTTATAATCTCCAAAAAGTAAAGGTGAAGCAAAAAGATAATCGGCAGTTGAGCGATTACAGGCAACTGGAATGTTCCATACCACTGCAATGCGCAACAAGGCTTTAATGTCCTGGTCGTGCGGTAAAGGTTCCAGTGGATCCCAGAAAAAAATCAAAACGTCAACCTTTCCGTCAACAATCAAAGAACCAATTTGCTGATCTCCACCTAAAGGACCGCTCTGTAATTGTTTTACCTGCAGGCCTGTTTCTTGATGAATAAGCCGGCCTGTTGTGCCGGTAGCTATCAGGTTACATTGTTTCATGCTTTCTTTATTGAATGCAATCCACTCAACCAATTCTTTCTTTTTGTTATCATGCGCAATCAGTGCAACCGTTTTCATAATTCTTTCAGTTATATTTTCAATAATGTACATAATTTGTTTCATAGCTTTACGATCTCTGGAACAGAATTATTGAAAATGAAAAACATAAATCCTACTCAAACCATTGCATGGAAAAAACTCAGCGAACATTATGGAGAGATGAAGAAGCTGCACATGCGAGATCTCTTTGCAAATGACCCACACCGCTTTAAAAATTTTCACCTGAAGTTTGAAGATATTCTTGTCGACTTCTCCAAAAACTCCATCAACCAGGAAACAATTCAACTGCTTATTGATTTGGCAAATGAGTGCCAATTACATGATGCAGTTGAGGCTATGTTTAAGGCAGCGCCCATCAATCAAACTGAAAAGCGTGCTGTGTTACATGTTGCCCTTAGAAACAGGGCAAACACTCCGGTTTATGTTGAAGGTGAGGATGTAATGCCAGAAGTAAACAGGGTACTTGAACAAATGCGTGTTTTTTCCGGTAAGATCATTGATGGTACCTGGAAAGGTTACACCGGGAAAAGCATCACCGATATAGTTAATATTGGAATTGGCGGCTCAGATCTCGGTCCGCTGATGGTTTGTGAAGCGCTGCGACCTTATCATACCCATATCAAAACACATTTTGTCTCGAATGTTGACGGCACACACATTGCCGAAACTTTGAAACTATTAAATCCTGAAACAACACTTTTCATCATTGCTTCCAAAACCTTTACAACACAAGAAACCATGACCAATGCCGAAAGTGCAAAAGCCTGGTTTCTTATTCATTCAAACAGTAAAGGAGATGTTGCCAAACATTTTGTGGCAGTATCAACCAATGCCGCAGCAGTAAAAGCATTTGGCATTGCTGAAGAAAATATGTTTGTATTTTGGGATTGGGTGGGTGGAAGATACTCCCTTTGGTCTTCAATAGGTTTATCAATTGCATGCACCATTGGTTTCGATAATTATATTCAATTACTTGAAGGTGCGCATGGCATGGATAATCACTTCATGAAAAGTGAATTCAATAAAAATATTCCTGTAATACTTGCCCTCATTGGTTTATGGTATAATAATTTCTTTGGCGCTGCATCTGAAGCCATCCTGCCTTATGATCAGTACATGCACCGCTTTGCAGCATACTTCCAACAGGGCAACATGGAAAGCAATGGCAAATGTGTTGACCGCAACGGAAATAAAATTGATTACCAGACAGGCCCTATTATCTGGGGCGAACCCGGTACAAACGGACAACATGCTTTTTATCAGTTGATTCACCAGGGCACAAAACTTATACCTTGCGATTTCATCGCGCCAGCACAATCACACAACCCCATCAGTGATCATCATGTAAAACTATTGTCGAATTTCTTTGCGCAAACTGAAGCGCTGATGATGGGTAAAACAAAGGAAGAAGTAAAAGCGGAATTGCAAAAAGCAGGTATGACAAATGTAGAGATGGCCTTTCATGCGCCCTTCAGAGTATTTGAAGGCAACAGGCCCAGCAATTCAATCTTATTTAAACAACTTACACCAAGAACTTTAGGCAGTCTGATTGCCATGTACGAACACAAAATTTTTGTGCAAGGTGTTATCTGGAATATCTTTAGTTTCGATCAGTGGGGTGTTGAGCTTGGCAAATTATTAGCTAAAAAGATTTTGCCAGAATTAAATACTAAAGAGGCCATAACTTCGCACGATGCATCAACAAACGAATTAATCAGTTACTATAAGAGCTTATTGCAGTAAAGGGAGTTTTTAGTTGTCAGAACTTTTTAATTGATACAATCTCGCAGGTTTATGCGCCACACCATGTTCATGCTCATCTAATGCATCCAGCAAATCTTTGGCAAGAAACTTCTTCCTGAAATTTCTTTTGTCAAGCTCAATACCTAAGACGGCTTCATGCAGTTTCTGTAACTGACTTAGTGTAAATTTTTGAGGCAGTAAGTTGAAGCCAATTGTATCATGTTCCAGTTTGCTTGCCAGCGTTTGCAAAGCAGTGTGTATGATATCATTGTGATCAAAAGCCAATTCTGTATTTACGGGTACTTCATGCCATTGCGCAGAACGAGCAAATGATGAAGCCACAAGGTCGACATCTTCAATTCTGATGAGCGAAAAATAGGCTACAGTTATTACACGAGCATTGGGTTCTGCTCTTACTGCTCTTAACCACTCCACATCTTTTGATTGTCGTATCCTTTCAGGCCCACCAAAAGTTTTGAATTGCTCCAGGTAAATATCACTTAAACCGGTTAGCTCATTTAATATTCTATAAGCCGCAGCATCAAGGTCTTCATCCTCTAAAATAAGATCGCCCGGCAAGGCAAACTTTGCGTCAGAATTACGTTCAATTAGCAAAACCTGTAACCGTTGGCCATCAAATCCAAAGATTACGCAATCGACTGAAACGTGCGGATTAAGCCTTTGCATTTGTGTTGGTATATTCAAGTTTTGTTTTG
>DAOLDI010000169.1:0-5310 GCA_035327445.1 Cyclobacteriaceae bacterium
TTATAAAGATTGTGCTTGCGCAAGCCCCCGATAAACAAGGCATCAACTTCCTGCAATATGCGTACCTTTTCTGCAGTAATATCTCCTAAAATTCTAATACCAAGACCCGGCCCAGGAAAAGGATGCCTGCCCAATATAGCAGGATCTATGCCCAAAGTTTTACCTACTATGCGAACTTCATCTTTGAACAGTGTATTTAGAGGTTCAACTACTTTGAGTTTCATGGTTTCGGACAAGCCCCCCACATTGTGGTGTGATTTAATGGTTGCTGATGGACCTTTAACCGAAACAGACTCGATTACATCAGGATAAATAGTACCCTGCCCTAACCATTTTACATCTTGAATATGATGGGCTTCTTCATCAAATACTTCAATGAAAGTTCTTCCTATGGCTTTGCGTTTCGCTTCCGGTTCAGTAAGCCCTTTTAAGGCTGCATAAAATTTATCTTTTGCATCAACACCTTTGATGTTGAGCCCCATACCTTCGTACGACTTAAGCACCTGGCTGAATTCGTCTTTACGCAGTAATCCATTATCAACAAAAATGCAATGCAGGTTTTTACCAATGGCTTTGTGTACAAGCATGGCCGCAACTGTTGAGTCTACCCCACCTGAAAGCGCCATTACTACTTTATCAATTCCCAACTTATGCTGAAGATCAGCCACGGTTGATTCTACAAAGGCATCGGGTGTCCAATCTTGCGCACAACCACAAATATGAACCACGAAATTGCGCAGCAAATCTTTACCCTGCTCTGTATGCGTTACTTCTGGATGAAACTGAATGCCGTAAATTTCTTCATTGGCAACTTTATATGCTGCTATATTAACTGATGAGGTACTGGCGATAATCTCAAAGTTTGGAGGTACATGCGCAATGGTATCTCCGTGCGACATCCACACTTGAGTATCAGGAATCAATTCCTTCATCAGCTCATTGTGCTGATCAATTTTATTTAATCTGGCACGGCCATACTCCCTGATGGTGGAGGGTAGAACTTCTCCCCCGCTTTTATGCGCAATTAACTGGGCGCCATAACAAATACCCAAAATTGGAAAGCGGCTTTTCAGGCTATCCAGGTTAAGATCTGGGGCGCCTGCCTCTCTGACCGAACAGGGGCTTCCTGATAAAATGAGGCCTTTTACCTCAGGGCTTACTTCAGGAATATGATTATAGGGGTGTATTTCACAGTATACATTCAGTTCACGAATTCTGCGGGCAATCAGTTGGGTGTATTGTGAACCGAAATCAAGAATCAGTATTTGCTCTGGCATGGCGCAAAAATAGCAGTTTAGGGCAATTTGGCTTCAATCTCTTTAGATAATTGATGGCAGGTTAAAACCCTTACCTTCTGTCTATGTGTAAAATTTTAGTGCCGTGTATTATGTATTAAAACTAATCGTATGTTTCAGGCAATAAAACTAAATAATACGTTCATGAAACTCAGCATTACTCCATTCAGCAATATTGTTTTCTGGCTAAAAGCCCTCGTTTGTTCTTCATTTTACATACTCGGATTTTCAGCTTTTGCCGCGCCAGCTGGTTTTGGTGTTGCTATTTTAATTTTATTGTTGGCCTTTGGTATTACAATTCTGCTTATCAGAGACAGGGTTTTTGTTTTTGAAAAAGAAACGCTTCGTATTTCAAGTGCAATCAACTTTTTCCCTTTTAATCGAATTTTTAGAACTTTTACCTACTCATTAAATGAAATAGATTATATCAAGTTAAGTTTTGATGATGGTATTCGGTATTGGGGTATAGTATTCAACCTGGAGCTGAAGAAGAATATGCTCACAGCAGCAGACATTGAATAAAAACTTGATCAGACTTTGAAAGACCTGGGGCAGAAATCAAAAGTATTTTTTATTGCGTTCGTCAACAAATCAAACATTGATAAATGGGCAGATAAAATTGAAGCGCTTGGTATTAAGGTTGTTCGAAAAGAATAAATTAAGGCTTACTTGCCCTCATTAAAACAGTATTGCTTCAGGTATTCTGCCGCATCGTCTATGCCGCGGTAAAAGGCACGATTCAGGCATTTACAAGCTTCGTCCAGTTCATCTTTTTCTGCCAGTATAATGCCCTTATAAAATAATAGGCTTGCATCTGTACTATCAATATCCATGGCCCTGTCAATATACTGCATGGCCAAATCGTAATTACCCTCCTGCAAATGAACACTAATGGTGTACATCAATGCAGGATAGAAAAATGGATCCATACGCAAAGCCTGATTTAAGTAATACAGCGCACTGTCGTTTTTATCTAATTGATAATAAGCAAAACCCAACATCACTTGAGTTTGTGGGTCGCGAAATTGTTTGGGTAAGCTTAATAGTTCTTTTATCACCGCATCAGCCAAATCAAGCTCAAGATATATTTCTGCTTTCCATTTTATGATGTCAGGATTATCAGGACTAAACTCTTGCGCCTTATCTAATACAGCCACCGCTTCGTTGGGTTCATCCAGCATTCTAAGCAAATAGGCTTTTAAAATATAAGCCTGAAATGTAAATGGATACTGTTCAATAAAGCGATCAATATCTGCAACTGCACGTTGCAGTAAATCTAAATTCAAATGCACCAAAGCACGCTTATAGAACAAGGAGTAATCAGTGCGCTCAGTAAACTTGCATTGCTTTATGGCTTTGTTGTAATGCTTTAAGGCTGTTTTGAAATTTTCATTTGCAGCAGCGCTGTCACCCAGCACTTCCCACTTTCTCCATTTAGGTTCTTGCTGCGACCATGCCTGTACAAATACCAGCAAGAAAAAACCGATTAGTAAGACTCTATGCATTAGGCAAGTGCTTTGTTTTTATCTCTTTTACGTTCGTGTTCTTTCAGATAAACTTTTCTTAAGCGAATAGATTTAGGTGTAACTTCTACGTACTCATCAGCCTGTATGTATTCTAGCGCCTCTTCAAGGGTAAATTTAATGGCAGGTGATATGCGCATTTTCTCATCGGCACCAGAAGCACGCACGTTAGATAATTTTTTTGTCTTGGTTAAGTTAACAACCAAATCACCCGGATGAATATGTTCTCCCACCACTTGTCCTTCATAGATAGCATCGCCAGGTTCAACAAAAAACTTACCGCGGTCTTGCAGGTTGTTCAAACTGTAGGCAATAGCCTCGCCTTGTTCCATGCTGATTAATGAGCCGTTTATTCTACCAGGAATTTCACCTTTGTATGGCTGGTACTCCAGGAAACGGTGCGTCATTACAGCTTCACCTGCTGTGGCGTTCATCAGGTAATTTCTCAGACCTATGATTCCTCTTGAGGGAATGATGAATTTCAATACCATGCGGTCGGCTTTGGGCTCCATGTTTGTCATCTCACCTTTGCGTTGTGTTACGCTTTCAATGGCTTTACCGGCAAGATCTTCAGGTAAATCTATTGTCAATTCTTCAACAGGTTCGCACTTCATGCTATCAATTTCTTTGAAGATTACCTGCGGCTGTCCTATCTGCAATTCATAACCTTCTCTTCGCATGGTTTCAATCAATACAGAAAGGTGAAGTACACCTCTACCATATACCATGAAGCTATCAGCAGAGCCAGTGTCTTTAACACGCAAGGCAAGATTTTTTTCAAGCTCACGTTCTAAGCGGTCTTTGATATGTCTTGAAGTTACAAACTTTCCTTCTTTACCAAAGAAGGGGGAGTCATTGATGGTGAAGAGCATACTCATGGTAGGCTCATCAATTGAAATTGATTTTAAGGCTTCGGGTTTTTCAGGATCAGTAACGGTATCTCCAATCTCAAATCCTTCTAAGCCAACCAGTGCACAAATTTCTCCCGCTACAACCTGATCTGCCTTTATTTTATCAAAGCCCTCAAAAACATATACTTCTTTAATGCGGCTTTTTACAATGCCACCATCACGCTTAACAAGCGCCACTTGTTTTCCTGGTGTAACTGAGCCACGTTGTACACGGCCAATCGCAATTCTTCCAATGAAAGAAGAGTATTCTAATGAAGTAATCAGCATTTGCAAAGTACCTTCATCTGTTTTGGGCGGTGGTACATGTTCAATAATAGCATCAAGTAAGGGGGTAATATCTTCTGTTGGGTGTTTCCAATCGGTGCTCATCCATCCTTGCTTGGCCGAACCGTACAGTGCAGGAAAATCGAGCTGCTCTTCTGATGCATCCAAACTGAACATTAAATCGAAAACAGATTCATGTACTTCGTCTGGTGTACAGTTCTTCTTATCTACTTTATTGATTACCACAATTGGCTTTAAACCTAATTGAAGCGCTTTTTGTAATACGAAACGTGTTTGAGGCATAGGACCTTCAAAGGCATCTACCAGCAAAAGGGCACCATCTGCCATATTCAATACGCGCTCAACTTCACCTCCAAAATCACTGTGACCCGGTGTATCAATAATATTGATCTTATAGTCTTTATATCTTACCGAAACATTTTTAGCCAGGATGGTAATACCTCTCTCACGCTCAAGTTCATTGCTGTCCATTATCAGCTCACCCGGCTTTTCATGATCTTTAAATAACTTTCCGGCTAAGAGGAGTTTATCTACCAGGGTTGTTTTTCCGTGGTCTACGTGCGCTATAATGGCAATATTTCTTATTTTCTGCATACTGGTTTTTGAATCAGCCGGCAAAGATAGAATAAAAATACGGAGTAAATAGTTTCTGTTATTAAATAGAGATTAACGCTGGAAACGCACAAAAGTGCCCATAGGCAAATCATTTCGACGGCTGGCTTTTAAAAAGAATTCACCGTATTCGGTACTTGCATTTTTAAACTGTTGCTGAACTATGTTATTACCAATAATGGCCGAAAGGCCCACTGCGTACATATTTAAAATAAAGAAAGCATTACTTTCTTCGAGTAATTCACTACACATATAAACCAACTCATTCAACTTTTCTTGTAAAACCCATTTCTCGCCATCCGGGCCACGGCCGTAAGGTGGCGGATCCATGATAATGCCTTGATATTTATTGCCTCGCTTCATTTCACGCTTTACAAACTTGAAAGCATCTTCATGTACCCAACGGATATCAGAGAGTTTATTCAATTGCATGTTTTGATTAGCCCAATTGATACCGGGTCGTGATGCATCACAATGTATTACATCTGCGCCAGTTGAACGCGCAACAACAGATGCCGCACCTGTATAAGCAAATAAATTTAACACTCGTGCCTGTGTATGAATTGAATTCAAATGATCGTAAATGAAATTCCAGTTACTGCCTTGCTCTGGAAAAAGTCCGACATGACCAAAGCCCGTTAAAGCTAATCGTAAAAGCAGATTTAGATCTTTATACTGATATTG
>DAOLDI010000170.1:0-5302 GCA_035327445.1 Cyclobacteriaceae bacterium
ACGAACTTTTTATTAACAATGGAGATCTAACCTTTACAGAGGCTGCAGCCGAATGGGGAGTGGCCGATGAAGGTCTTTCTATTCATGCAGTTTTTTTTGATTATGATAAAGATGGCGACCTGGATTTTTATTTATTGAATAACTCCAACCGTTCTGTGGGTATTTATGACTTGAAAGAGGGGCAGCGGGAACAACGTGATCCATTTGGTGGCAATAAACTCTATCGCAATGATGGTGATCGCTTTACCGATGTAAGTGAGGAGGCAGGTATTTATGGCAGTGCAATTGGTTTCGGCCTGGGAGTAACTGTTGCTGATATTAATAAAGATGGCTGGCCCGATATTTTTGTGTCGAATGATTTTTTTGAACGAGATTATCTCTACATCAATAACCAGGATGGCACATTTACTGAAGCACTTGAAAATTATATCAATGAAACAAGCCTGGGTTCAATGGGTGCCGACATTGCAGATTTGAATAATGATGGCTATCCTGAAATTTATGTAACAGAAATGTTACCTGAACCTTTACCCGATGTGCGCACTAAAACGGTTTTCGAAGACTGGGATAAGTATACAGCCAACATAAAAACGGGTTATCATCAACAGTTTACTCGCAACGTTTTACAATTGAATATGGGGCCTGTACCCGGTGATGAGCAAAATGTTTTCTTTACAGATATTGCCCGTTTTACAAAAACACATGCTACCGATTGGAGTTGGGGTGCCTTGATTTTTGATTACAACAATGATGGACATAAAGACATTTTTGTTGCCAATGGTATTCCCAAGGATTTAACCGACCAGGATTACATTAATTATGTGGCCAGCACCATGCTTACTGCGGCTAATTTGCGAAGTGATAGCTTACTGCTACAGAAGCTGATGGATCAAATCCCGGTTAATCCAGTACCTAACTATCTGTTTGAGAATAAGGGAAATCTCAAATTCGAAAATCTTGCTGCTAAACTCGGACTCGATTTTTCAGGATTCTCTAATGGTGCAGCATATGGTGATTTAAATAATGATGGTGCTATTGATTTAGTGGTAAATAACATAGATGCACCAGCACTGATTTATAAAAATCGAATACATGAATTTGAACTGAATAATTTCATTCAGGTCAAATTAAAAGGTCAAGGAAAAAATACTTTCGCCTTTGGTACACAAATTACGGCTTATTGTTCAGGACAGACTTTCTATGTTGAACAATCTCCGGTTAAGGGTTATTTATCTTCGGTTGATCCGAAGCTTCATTTAGGTTTAGGCAAACATCAGCTGATAGATTCTCTGCATATCGCATGGCCTAACGGAAAATATTCCTTACTTAAAGAAATACAAACAAATCAGTTGCTGGAGATCAATGAAAATGAAATTGAAAAATTTGATTATCCTCTAGTAAAAAAGACACACCAATATATTTTTTCAGCAAACAACAGTATACTCAGCGAGTTCAGGCATAACAGCAATCTGTTTAATGATTTCAATCGTGATCGCCTGCTGTTTGAAATGATTTCTAATGAAGGGCCCGGAATGGCTGTTGCAGATGTGAATGGAGATGGTTTAGAAGATATTTTTATCTGCGGTTCAGCAGGATATACGGGTTCATTGTGGATACAACAAATAGATGGTTCATTCAGACAAAGTAATCAGCAGGTTTTTAAAGAAGATGAAAAATCTGAAGATGTAAAGGCTATGTTCTTTGATTTGAATGCTGATGGTCACCCTGATTTATATGTAGCTGCGGGTGGAAGTCAGTTTTCATTTGGTGATTTTGCTTATCGGGACAGAATCTATATCAATGACGGAAAGGGGAATTTTTCTAAGGCTACCCGAATTCTGAAGGGAGCTGATTTACGTGAAAGCACCTCATTTATTTTGAATGGAGATTTTGACAATGATGGTCATCATGATTTGATTGCAGGCAGTCGCTTAATACCTTTTTATTATGGAGTGCCTGCCAATTCATGGTTATTAAAAAATATGGCTGATGGGGAGTTCAGTAATGTAACGGATACACATGCAGCTGATTTTAAAAACATGGGTTTAACCCGTGATGCCGCTTTAATTGATTATGACAATGATGGTAATTTAGATTTAATTGTTGCAGGAGAATGGATGGGCCTGAAGCTATTTGAAAATGAAGCAGGAAAATTCAGAGATATAACTGAATCACTTGGACTGAAGCAAACTACTGGATTGTGGAATCGCGTAATTGTAGGCGATTTCAATAATGATGGTTTTATGGATTTTGTAGTGGCCAATCATGGATTAAACACACGATATAAAACCTCATCAGAGGCAGCATTGAGTATGTACGTATCAGACTTTGATGATAACGGGCGATTAGAGCAGATTATTTGTGTGCATGTGGAAGGAAAAGATTATCCACTTGCACTCTGGCCAGATCTTGTGAAACAGATTCCATCTGTCAAAAAGAAATTTCAAAATTTTGCGTCCTACAAAGACGCTGCTATCACTGATTTATTTACAGATGAGCAGTTAATCAAAGCTACACGATACACTGCTGAAATTTTGGAGTCCAGCTTATATCTCAATAAAGCAGGGAAGGGTTTTGATAGAATTCAGTTGCCAAAGGAAGCCCAGTTTTCAAAAATGTATGCCATGTTGGCAACAGATTTCGATCAGGATGGCAATCTTGATTTGATTCTGGCCGGTAATCAACACCAGGCAAAGCCTGAGTTCGGTATTTTGGATGGCTCTCATGGTATAGTTCTGCAAGGAAATGGAGATGGTACATTTAATTATATACCTGCGTATAAATCGGGTATTTTTGTGCAAGGAGAGGCGCGGGATATTCAAAAACTGAAAATCAAGAATGAGAGTTATATTTTGTTTTTAAGAAGAAATAGTAAAATAGCTGCATATAAGATTAATAAGAGATAGTATGAGAATTGTTGTGTTGTTTTTATTTGTTATCGTATTTAGTATGTCATGTCATGAGCAAACTGAGTACGATAGATTGCTTAAATCTGAACTTGCCAGAAATGTGCGTTATGATAGTTTGTTTCTCGGCCTGCATTTCGACATGTCGAAAAAAGATTTCTATACTTCATGCTGGGAGATGAATAAGCAGGGGCTGATTATACAGGGCCCGGGTAATTTAAGTGTAGAATATAAATTAGATTCTACACAACTAAAATCTCCGGCATATATGCGTTTTTATCCCAACTTTAAAAACGATAAGATACATGTAATGCCTGTGGAATTTATTTATGAAGCATGGGCACCATGGAATCAGCATCTTTCTGCTGATAGTTTGCTGCTCGATGTTAAGAATATGTTCGAGCGCTGGTACGGTGGTTCATTTATTTATTTAGAAGATGAAAGTGGTAATATCAAATTGTGGGTTAAGATTGATGGTAATCGCAGAATCAGGATTTATGTCAAAAATATCTCAACTGTTAAAGCAGAGTTTGTTAATTTATTAGAGATAAACGGTTAGTTAAGAAGTAATGAATAGAAATAAATACACATTATTTATCTTTCTCTTTTTATTTGCTGCGTGCCAGGAAGAGGAAAACTCGACTTCTGAAATTACCATGTTTGAAAAACTGGACGCCTCGCAAACTGGTATCGATTTCAGAAACGATTTAATCTTCGATAAGGCTTTCAATATTTTCACTTATAGGAATTTCTTTAACGGTGGTGGCGTAGCCATTGGTGATATCAACAATGATGGTCTTCCTGATATTTATTTTACCAGTAACCTGGGAGAGAACAAACTCTATTTGAACAAAGGTAATTTTCAGTTTGAGGATATCACTGTCACAGCCGGAGTAGCCGGTACGCGTGCATGGTCAACCGGAGTAGCAATGGCTGATGTGAACGGAGATGGCTGGCTTGATATTTACGTCTGCAATTCAGGTGATGTGAAAGGTGATAACAAACAGAATGAATTGTTCATCAATAATGGAGATATGACGTTTACTGAACGTGCAGAAGAATATGGTTTGGCCGACCAGGGTTTTTCTACGCATGCCGTTTTCTTTGATTATGATAATGATGGTGATTTAGATGTATATCTTTTGAATAACTCGTATCGCGCCATCGGCAGCTTTAACCTGATGCAGGATATTCGGGGGACTCGAGATGAAGTAGGGGGAGATAAACTCTATCGCAATGATGGAAATAAATTTACGGATGTAAGTGAACAAGCCGGTATTTATGGCAGTGTGATAGGGTTTGGATTGGGCGTAACCGTTGGCGATGTGAACAATGATGGATGGATGGATATTTTCATTTCCAATGATTTTTTCGAGCGGGATTATCTATATATCAACAATATGGATGGAACTTTTTCTGAAGTCTTAGAGCAAAGTATGCCTTCCATCAGCGCAGCATCTATGGGTGCTGATATGGCTGATATCAATAACGATGGTTGGATGGATATTTTCGTAACAGATATGTTGCCAGAAGATGATAAAAGATTAAAACAGGTAACTACTTTCGAAAACTGGGATAAGTTCAATTACAATTTTAAGCATGGTTATCATTACCAGTTAACACGCAACATGTTGCACATGAATAATGGCAACGGGACCTTCAGCGACATTTCAAGACTTGCGGGTGTGGAAGCTACCGACTGGAGTTGGGCCGCACTTATTTTTGATATGGATAACGATGGATTTAAAGATGTTTATATCGCCAATGGAATTTATAAAGACATTACCGATTTGGATTACCTGAACTTTATTGATGATCCGCAAGTAAAAAGAAAAATCATTACCAAGGAAGGAGTAGACTATGAAGCGCTTATCGACCCCATACCGGTGAACCCTGTTCCTAATTATGCTTTTCAGAACAAGGGAAATTTGAGATTTGTGAATAAAGCTAGTAAGTGGGGTATTGGAGAGCCATTACATTCCAATGGTGCTGCATATGCAGATTTAGATAATGATGGTGCATTGGATTTGGTGGTAAACAATGTGAACAATGTTGCCCATATCTATCGCAACCTGGTAAATGAAGTGCAACCTGAAAATAATTATATCAAATTTGAGCTAAGGGGAGAAGATAGAAATCTTTGGGCAATTGGCGCCAGAGTTGAAGTAAAAGCCGGGACCGATAAGTTCATTATAGAGCAAATGCCTAACCGGGGTTTTCAATCATCGGTTGAGCCTGTACTTCATTTGGGTGTAGGTAAGCACAAAGTACTGGATGAAATCAAAGTTCTCTGGCCAAATCAAAAAATAACTTTACTTGAGAATATAACCAGCAATCAGGTATTAGAATTAAAGCAAGCTGAAGCCACTCATAATATGGAAGTGCAGGTAAATATT